>JAPXSS010000016.1:0-35157 GCA_033812955.1 Syntrophobacteraceae bacterium
GAATGATTATCTCAAAATATCAAACTCTTACATCATTCACTATGCCGGAGTTTTGGTAAAAACTCAAGCAAAAATAGCCGGATTAGGTAATTTTTTTAGCAAGTTGACCTTTCCGGATGGACACGAGCTATCGTCTTCAGAGGGATTTCCTTCTTTTGACAATGTTGCTGGAGAAAGTGATGAACCAGCAGGGGAATATCGCCACTGCGCTCACGCAACGGGGGAACGAGGATCGGAATCACGTTCAACCGGTAGAACAGGTCCTCGCGAAACTTGGCTTCAGCAACTTGCTGTTCGAGGTCCTTGTTGGTTGCGGCAATCACCCGGACATCGACCTCGATCGTCCTGGAACTGCCTACTCGCTCGAATGTCCGTTCCTGAAGAAAGCGGAGCAGCTTGACCTGAAGCTTCTGACTCATTTCACCGATTTCATCCAGGAATACGGTGCCCCAGTTGGCCAGTTCGAAGCGTCCCTTACGCTCTTTGATGGCACCGGTAAACGCTCCCCTCACGTGGCCGAACAGCTCGCTTTCCATCAGCTCCTCAGGAATGGCGCCGCAGTTGATGGGCACGAACGGCTTGTCCCGACGGGGACTGCTGAGATGGATGGCGTTGGCGATGAGTTCCTTGCCGGTGCCGCTTTCACCCATGATCAAGACGGTTGAATCGGTCTTGGCTACCCGCTCGATGATCTTATAAAGGGCCTGCATCGGATGACTCTTGCCGATGATCCGGTCAAATCGGTGGAATTCCCGGAGCTGAGAGCGCAAAAGCACATTTTCTGCTCTGAGGGCGATCAACTCCTGAGCTCTTTTCAGCACCAGGATGATTTCGTCCAGCTTTGCCGGTTTGGTGAGGTAGTCGAAGGCTCCTCGCTTCATGGCTTCGACTGCCGTTTCTATGGTGGCATAGCCTGTCAAAAGAATGACTATCGTTTCGGGATAGTGCTCGGCGAAATGGGCCAGCACTTCCATGCCACCTGCCTGGGGCATCACCAGGTCGGTGATGACGATATCGTAGCTGGTTTGAGTGGCCCTGGTGAAGGCTTCGGCTGCGCTCGAGGCGCAGTGCACCCCATACCCCTCCTGCTCAAGTCGCTCACCGATGAGCTCCAGGGTTGCCATGGAATCATCCACCAACAGTATTCGGGAAGGCATTAACGCTGACATGGATCCTTTATAGAGTTATATTAGCGGGTTATTTCAACCCCGTCGGTCTGGTGGGCGGACCTCAAACAACCAACTGGCGCGACGAAACGAGGCAATCCCCTCCAGTTGACGGGTTGGTGTGCGTCAACTTCTTAACCCTTCGTGAACCATATATGCCACCCCAAGTAATAGACCACAAGGGCAAAATCGACTTTCCTGCGGAATTGCCGGGGATCTTTATTGCTCGGCGAGGGAATCCGGTGGGACGTATTTGAGGAGGCCGGAAGAGTCCGTCACGCTGCGGACCTTACCATCGACGAAGAGGATGTCTGAGAGTTCATAAGACCAGAGATGGCCCTGCACCATGGTCGGGGTTCCCTGGAGAGCGAGCACCTCGTCCTGACTGGAGCCGACGGTGAAATAGCCTTTCCGCACGGTTGTATCGGCCCCCTGGGAGGGCTGCATGGCGACTCGCAGCTTCTTGAAGAAATTGTTGTATCCGGTTACCACGCCGTCCTTGAAGTGAACCTCGCTGAAACCATAGGACCATTTGTTGCCGTTCACATGGGTGGGGGTTCCCTGAACCCGCAGCACTTCATCCCGGGTTGCACCGAGGGCGAAGGAGCTGGCGGCCTGATCGTCCGTGAACGCTTCAGCGGGCAGGATTTTGACCTTCAGACCGCCGTCGAAGTTGTTGTAGCGCCACACCCGGCCGCCCTTGAAGGTGACCTCCGACAAGCTGTAGACCCACTTCTGGCCATGGACTTTGCCCGGTCGGCCCTGAACCCGCAGTACCTCGGCCTTGGTGGAACCGAGGGTGAAGAAGGTTTTCGCCGGACTTTCGGGTGCCGGAGCGGGAACGGGTGGCCGGGGGGCCGGATGCTTGGCAGGGATTAACGAAGACGGCGCGGGTGAGTCAGAAGGGGGAGTCGCCACCGGTACTGGCGATGGTGAAGGGATTGGGGCGGCAGCGGAGGGCGGGATCGGATATTGGCTGGAAGTAGGTCCCGGAGGCGATTTAAGTGGTGATGATGGATCGAGCCCGGTCAGGAAGGCGAGGAGTGCCAGCAGTAACAGCAAAAGCGCCGGCCAGGCCCAGGCGAGGCTGAAGGGGAGCCGCAGGCTGAGGATCTGACCTCTGAGCCGCCGCCAGGGGAAAGACAAGAACGAGACAGGGGCACCGGTTTGGGTGGAGGCCCTCTGTCGGTGGCTTTCTCCCGGAGGAGCGGGTTCCGGCTGAATCCTGGCCGGCTCGGCCTCCCACTGACTGCGAATTCGCCGATAAGCGGCGGTGACTGCCTTGAGCCGGTCTTCGGCCTGCCGCTGCCGGGTCGAACCCTGCGGGAAGCGGTCCGGATGCCAGTTCTTGACAAAGGCTTTGTAGGCCTTTTTCACTGCCTCTGGAGGGGTTCCATACGGCAGCCCGAGAAGTTGATAGTCCCCCGGGGATACTTGTTCTGCGTTGCCTGGCATATCCTGCTTCAACCTGTGGCTGGCGATCTGATCGTCAACGGGGAATTGAACCGCCTGTGTAACTGCCTTGCCCCCGCCCGGTCTGGATATGGATAACAGATTTGGAAATAATCGTTAAGCCCCTTGGAGAGGTCTGTCGAGACAACCTGCCCTCAACACCGCGCCACCCAAATGGATGTACGACTATCCGATTGCCATTCGTCAGGTGCGTGACTGATGGTCACATGATTCTGTGGAGCAGTCGCTCATGTCCCCCTGCAACACCCGGAGACGCATCAAACGGATCAGTATTAATTCGCAACCCCCATTCCTCCAAAGACTGTCCAAAAAAACCGCTGCTCCTAATCCCAAGGGTGGGCTGTGCACACATGCTGTGCCATCGGTGGGAACAGCCTACCTTACGAAAACGGGTAATAGTTCACTCGCATCCGCGGATCGAGATGCGCAAACACTTCCGGCTTCAAGTCAACGGGGCGGCAGTCGCTCTTTTCGGGGATGTAGAGGACCTGTTTGACTCCCAGTTCCTTGAGAGTCCGGATCTGCTCGTCGCTCTTGATCATGAAACTGTTGAAGATGAAAGGATGGGCCATCCATTTCAGGTTGAGTTGAATGAACAGACCGATGCACAGACGATCTACCGGGATCTTTTATGACGGCATGGGAGGCTTTTCTCAATCGCTGCAGAGAACACGGTCAGAGCCATCAGAGAAACTTGGCCAGATTCAGATCGTCGAGCATGGCAGTGGCTTGCAGGGCGGCTTGAAGAGCAGTCTGGTTCTGCTGCAGCAAAATGATAGCCTCAGCCGTATTGGCATCTTCGAGTTCTGAGAGTTGGTTCTCACTGTTTAGTTTCAAGGCTTCCAGGGCCGACTTCTGGCCGTCGAAATAGGACATGCGCAGGCCGGCCAGGGTGTTTTTCCCTCTGATGTGCTCACGAGCAGTCTGCAGGGCCATCCTCTGGTTCTGGACTTCGGTCATGTCCTCGTCTTCGATGGCCGTTTTCAGGGCTTGAAGCGTCTTTAGAATGTTCGACCCATCGGGATCGGAGCTGTCCACAATGAAAGCGGCCTCACCGGTGATATTGATTGCCTGGCGATTGTATGGGCCGGTACGAATCTCGAAATCCGCTTCATTGCCGGTGCCCCCCTGATAGTCAAGGTTCTCGTCGAACGGAGGGGTGGAAAGACTACGGCCGCTGAAGAGGTAGCGACCAGCGTACTGGGTGTTGGCCAGGTCCAGGGCTTGCTGGGAGATTTCGTCTATAGTGCGGATCTGGGTTGCCCGGTCCTCCGCATTGTTGATGGCCGATAATCCCGTCTGGATAGCGTCATCCAGCAGCTTGGAAAAACTGTTCAGGGTATTGACAGTAGTCTCGTTCCAGGCGACGGCGAAATCGAGATTTTTCTGAAACGTCTCAAGCTCTCTGAGACCCTGCCTCAGGTTCATGGCCTGCGACCAGGCGCGTGGGTCTTCCTGAGGTTTTGATATCCGCTTACCGGTGGCGATCATGTTCGCAAGGCGACCTACATCTTCGGTCTTGGCATTCAGGTTCAAAATCATCCTCTGGTAAGTCATGGCAGTGGTGATACGCATGGCTGGCTCCCTCAGGTTATACCATCTTCATGATGGTTTCCATCATGGTGGACGTGTACTGAATGATCTTGGCTGCCGCCTGATAGACCTGCTGCAGTCTGAGAAGATCAACCATTTCTTCATCAAGGGAAACTCCCGATACCGATTGCTGTTGGTTTTGCAGCTGCAGGCGGAGGCTTTCGTAAAAGGAACCCTGGGTGGCAGCGTTCTCTTCATCTAGCCCCAAACGTTGCTGAATGCTGCTCAGGTATCCGCTGAATGTTGAACCACCTAGTTCGTCCAGTTTAACTTCCTGCAGCGCTGCAACGCTCAATGCGACATTCGGGTCAAGATCAGCGTCAAGAATAAAGCTCCCATCCATCTCCAGATCGCTCGCATCGGACCCACTGAAGACACTAGCGCCGAAGGCATTGTTGACCTCGGTGATGAGCGTTGACGCGAGGGCATTCAACCGATCGACATAGGTGAGGTCGGCGGCATCAGGATTGTCGAGAACATAGGAGAGGTCGTGGGAAGTGCCGATGGCGGTATAAACAATCATAAGTCCGTTGAGTCGACCTCCCGAGAGCTCAACATCGTTATAAGTTGTCCCTTCATAGTCGGCGTACGTGATTTCGTGGTTGTCGGGGTCATAGGTGAGGGAGCCGGACTCGTCTGCGGAAACGAGCGTGATATCCGTATCACCATCCTTTATGGTGATCGTAAAAGTGCCATTGGTCTCTTCTCGATAGCTTATGGGGAGCGATTCAGCCAGTTCCCTCAAAGCCTGGTAGCGCAGGTCCCTCAAACTATTTGCCGTATGTCCACCGTGTTCGGTCAGGCGAATTTCTCTGTTGTAGGCGGCAATATCCGAAAGCAATCCGTTCGCGGTGCTGACTTCACTCTGGATTTCCAGCTCGAGGTTGCCTGCTGTGTCAGCAAGGCCGGCCGCTGTGGCTCGAATAGTTGAGGCCAGGTTCTGGGTGGCTTGGGTAACGGCGGTCCTTTCCGGCAGTCCCGCAGGGTTCTGTGAGAGTGTTTCCCATGAGTCCCAAAAAGCCCCGAGCGCTCTTGAAATTCCCAGGTCGCCGTCGTCCTGCAATTGGGCCCCAGCCGTTGCCAGACTTGCGGTACGCGCCTCATAGTCCGCATACTCTGAGATGCTCGTCATGAGAGAACGTTCTATGAACTGATCTCTTTGCTGAACGATCTGGTCCACCCGTGCTCCCATTCCCAGGAAGCCGGCTGCGATCTCCCGAGGCGCATTGGTCGTGAGGATCGCCCTTTGCCGCGCATAGGCGGTGTTCTCGACATTGGCGATATTGTTGGAAACCGTCGCCATTTGAATTTGGGTGTTGAGGAGGCTGTTCTTGGCGATTTCCAGGGTGATGGTCAGGTTGGACATCTTAGATCTCCTTCCTGAAGGTCAGGCCCTTGAAGGCTGCCAGTTCCTGCCTGGGTTCATTTGCTTGGCGGGGATGGTAGCCGGAAGGGCACAGGCAACCGATGAAGTGTCGGTAATGGGACAAGGTCCCTTCGACAAAGGCCTGGTTCGAACGATTGAGCCTCTCTATATTTCGAAGACAAGTCTTGAGGGACAGATACTGGGGAGCCTGATTCACTTCCGGCTGCCCATTCTTCGCCTTACGAAAATCGCTTAGCTTGGTCGCCAGTTCTCGAACGAGCAATTCCTTTTGAGGCAGGATCTTCAGGAGCTTTTCGTTTTTGAAGCCTTTCAGGGTTTCCGCCTCTTGCCCGAGCAGTCGCTCAAGTTGGCCGGCCAGCTCATGGGCATCCAAAAGCTCTTCGAGAGCTGTGGCGGTGGCATCACCACCTTTGCTATCCTCGGCATAACGCTTGTCAACGCCTCTATCTTCCATGGAGACCTGTCCTCCAAACCCGTTTTCCAACCACAATGGCTGTACCCTTTTATCGGCATCCCGAAGATATTCCTTTAAGCCCTTTTGTCGGTTGAACCGTAAGACTCTATTATTCATTTGGAAGCTCTCCTCAAGAATGCTCAAGAACTCACCCTCATGGCTTGCCAGGGGTTGGTGTCGAAATGTTGACTTTCTCCAGGAAACCCGTCGCCCACTGGTTAAGCAAGCTAAATGCCAATGAACTCTATGCTCATAAGAATTGGAAATTCAATGACTTACAGCCTGTGCTCGTTCTTGGGTTTCTGAAAAGACGCTTTCAAAAGGGAAAGTTTTTCTGCGTTGGGGTCAATTCCTGCCGGTCACAGCAGACTTCATCAGGAAGACTTTGATTCATTCACGAACTTCCACCCACATGATCCCGCTAGGCTCGCGACACAGTGCTGCATTGTGATTTACCGAGTCGCTGGCAACGCGGTTCACGTTATGCTGATCGCCGACGGGCGACGAGACATGCTAACCCTGTTGCAGCGAAGGCTGCTGTCGGCGAAATAGCGGCGTGGACCTAATCATGGAAGGTGCATCGGGATCTTTGGCCATCCACAATCCCAGGCAGATGGAGGCTCTTCCCCGAGATCATGAGCTGGACCAGCACTTTTTTGACAACTCCCCTGGAAGTGACAAGATTCTGACGGCGTGATCCATTCTAGGGCCACTCCCATCTGCCTGTTGCCCAATTGAACTGCGGGCTGGTAAAATGTTAGGGTGATCTCGTGCGGGGCGACCTGATCGACTCCAGGGTTCTCGACGATGCTCAGCTTGGTCAACGAATTACCCAAGCATTGTGTCCGGAGTTGATGCCACCGTACTCGTGCGGTTGCCAATGGCGGCAGACAGCGGTGTTTGGCAAAGCGGCTCAATAAGGCGTAGCGCGTTGCTTATTGGAGAGGCAATGAGATGAATCTGGAAACACTCAAGAAGGCCATATGCCGGGAACTGCCTGAAATCCTACGTATCGACCCGGATTTTCGATCCGTTATTATGGAAATGACTCGCGGCGAATATGCCAGTCGAAAAGAAACCCAGGATTGGTTTCGTGAAATTCTGGATGAGATGCGTCGAGAACGGGAAGAGCAGGCGAGGAAGTGGGCGGAACACCTCGATCAAGACCGACAATATCGGGAAGAGCAGGCGAGGAAGTGGGCGGAGCATCTCGATCAAGAACGACGATACCGGGAAGAACAGACGCGACTATGGAATGCACATCATCGCCAGAACGGGGAGGAATTCAAGCGGGTGCATGAAGAGATCATGGCAATGGCCAAACGGCATGACCGGGCTATCGGGGCGTTGGGGGCACGGTGGGGGATGCAGTCGGAGCGATCCTTTCGCAATGCCTTGGCGGGTATTTTGGAGAAGAATTTCGGGGTCCAGGTGTTCCATGTTAATGAATACGACGAGCAGGGGGTGGTATTCGGCCGCTCAGACCAGATCGAATTGGATGTGATCATTACCGATGGGTTGCTGCTGATCTGCGAGCTGAAATCATCCATTGACAAAGCTGGCATGCACATCTTCGAGCGGAAGGCGCGGTTCTATGAAAGCCGCCATCAGCGGAAAGCGGACCGACTGATTGTGATTTCGCCCATGATCGACCCAAAGGCGCAGAAGCTGGCTGAGCGGCTCAATATTGAAACCTACAGTGACTCGGAGGAGGTTGACATAGAGTCCAGCCCGGCAGTGGCATGAGATCCCCGGCTTTCCGCAATATATTCGCCATGGGCCTAACATTGCGGCGAGAAATTGATGGCCTTGGCTTCCTGTCATTCCGAGTGGAGCGAGGAATCTGGGACCTCCGCCTTTTGGTTTTCAGATTTCTTGCTCCGCTCGACATGACATCGACATGACAATGTTGGCCAAAAGCTCGGTGAAGATCTTTTAGATTGGCGTCACCAACTTGACATTCAAAAGCGTCACCGTTTTCAAGCAGCCGCTTTGAGTTCCTTTCGGCATATCCTTCAGTTGATCGAGGGTGAGAGACTGACCCTGTCGGACTTGCCATGCCTTCGTCCAGAAGTGATGGCAAAACCCGCCGATAACATACTTAATCATTTTGAAAGTGACCTCAATCTTGAACCGGTATGGGAATCATCTTATGAGACCCTGTCTGTCACCCGCTCACTCTCTTCCCGGGGTGTTCTTTACCCAGTCTCGCAAGACTTGGTTCAGGTGGGTTTGCCATCCGTGTCCGGTGGCTTTGAAGGCTTCCAAAACCTCGGCATCCAGGCGAATGGTAGTGGAAATTTTGGTGGCGGAGGCTTTGGGGCTGCCGCGCTTGAGTGCCTTCCGAAAGGCGGCCTTGCCTTCCTGAGGTGCCACTTCGGTAGCGGCTACGAACCATTGTCCGCGCTCGACGGAATCATCGGTCAGCTCCGGAATTTTTTCATATGCTTCGGGTTGGATTCCCTGAGCGTCCGCCCTGTCGATTTCCCCGCTCAATGATCGCTTGGAATCGCGCGATTTCTCGTTCATTGGCCTTCCTCATAGAAAATACGTGGCGGGAATCGCAACGCTCGGTATACGCGACCACCATCAGGCGTCCATCAAGAGTGCCATAACAGATGACTCTCCGTTCTCCATAGTCTCTCCGGGTGTCTTCGAACTCGAAGGTCAGTCCGGAGAAGACCTGCCGGGCATCCTCAAAATCGAGACCTCAATTCACGAAAGCAAGACAGAGTTGTGAGTTCAGTCAAACAATCGATACTGCCGTCAAATCAAGGCCGGCAATGGAGCCCGCAGTAAGGCCTGGCACATCCTGTTCTCAAATAGACCCATGCACGCCGACACGAAAGATATTTAACTTATCCAAGAGCGTCATCCAAAAGTCCCCGGTCGTCATTTCGGCGGAAGCTGGAATCCAGGCTTTTCGAGCATTTCTGGAGCCCGGCTTTCGCCGAGGTGACGGGAATTGACAGTTCTGCAAGAGCCTCCCAAGTCAAGCTCATTCCGGTCTTCCTATTGGCAGACTTTGCGCACTTGATAAAACGGGAGGGTCCGCAGGTGCTTGAGGATTATGCCAATCTTTTGCACGGTGCGCTTGCGCAGGATACTTTTATGGGCTTCAAAGGGCATGACGTTTGCAAGATAGGCCTCGATGTGAGAAATTAGCGTCATCGGTATACCGTCTCTTCGTTGATGTGACGGCCTTATTCATTAGTGTCTATGCCCAGGATTCAGGTTTTTCACTTCACCACCAGACACATTTTAAGCGATCCTCGTGAGCGTGAATGTGACCGGTATGGAGAGGCCCTCGTTGATGCCATGGCGTGTATCCCAAGATAAACGATCTGGTAGGCTGCAACGCCAGACCCTGAGGTCCCGGAGAAAGCAGTACGCCGTAAGTTTTCTGCGGAATACAAACTCCGCATCCTTCAGCTGGCGGAGAGTTGTACGGATCCCGGTAGCCTGGGAAGGCTTCTGCGCAAAGAAGGGCTGTACTCATCGAATCTGACCACGTGGCGCCGCCAGCGTGATTTGGGCATGATCGAAGGGCTGCAACCCGCCAAGCGTGGACGCAGAGCTGCCGAACGGAATCCTTGGGGCCCGAATTCGATAAGTTGCGAAAGGAAAATGAACGCCTCCAGAAACGCCTGAAGTGAGCTGAACTGATCATCGCTGGGTCGTGCCACCTTCTATTGCGACAAAGCCGACGCTGGCACCGCAGGGAAGCCCATACCAGGGGCTAGATCCTCTTCGAGAGCTCTAGGCCCCGAGAAACGAAAAAAAGTTCTGGCCCTCATGCACAGTGAACGGTTCATGGCTCAGGCCCCCCACGAGATCTACGCCATCCTGCTCGATGAAGGCTGCTATCTGTGCTCGGTTCGAGCCATGTACCGTGTGCTCGAGCAGGAAAGTGAGGTCAGGGAGCGGAGAAACCAGCTCCGTCACCCAGCCTATGCCAAACCCGAACTCCTGGCCACGGCCCCGAACCAGGTCTGACCATGGGATATCACCAAACTTCTTCGGCCCGTCAAGTGGAGTTACTTCTATCTCGTGATCCTGGACATTTTCAGCCACTATGTGGTTGGCTGGATGCTCACCGGCCTGGAATCGGCAGTACTTGCTCAGCGCCTCATCGGGGAGACCAGTCACAAGCAGGCGATCCGGCCGAAGCAGCTCACCATTCATGCCGACCGGGGTACGTCGCGGTCAAGGAGGACAGTTGCCTCTCCCTCGGGATCAGGCAGTATCTCCAGGAATCCCCTTTCACAGGGTGGAACAAGTTCTATGGTATTCACTAATTTCTTAAACCAGATGTCTCAAAGTTGTTGAAACAATCCGACGGCTGAGACACGGGAACAGGGGAACACTCAAACCGAATGTACAACGTCAAAATTCCTGAATGCTCCCGTTGAGAACAAATACACGATGGAGTTGTGCGCTGATCGATGGGCGGAGTTTCTGGTGAGGTTACCTAGTCAATCTGTCAAGACCATTCTGGTCCCAGATTCTGGGGAATTCGATTTACGTCCAGTCAAGATCTCTGACAACGGAATCTGCAGGGAGGACAAAAGGATGCCGCGAAAGACAGTGACTAAAAGTCTCGATAGGTTCCTGGAACCGTCGTTAACAAAGGAGAACATGGATCTTTATATGGTGCGCTCCTCTATCATTGGGGCTCTGAAGCGATTTCTGCCACAGTGCAAAGGCGTGTTGCTCGATGTCGGCTGTGGCGAGATGCCTTATAGATCCCTGATTCTTCCTCGCGTGAAAGAATATATAGGGCTGGATATCGAAAATGCCCTCTATCAGACGAATGTCAAACCTGATCTTTTCTGGGATGGACGGCTCATACCACTCGACGATGACTCAGTTGATTGTGCTATTGCTACGGAGTTATTCGAACATCTGCCGGATATCGAGGCAGTGTTGAAAGAGATCAGACGAGTACTGAAACATGGAGGAAGCCTATTCTTTACCATTCCCTTCCTGTGGCCTTTACATGACATGCCAAATGATGAATATAGATACACTCCGTTCTCCTTGCAGAGACACCTGAGCAATGCTGGTTTCGATGATATTCAGATTAGAGCGCTTGGCGGATGGGATGCAAGTTTAGCGCAGATGATTGGTCTTTGGTTGAATAGAAGACCGATGAGTGTTGAAGGCTGCAATGAATTCAAAGAGTTGCTATTTCCATTCTATAAACAATTGATTGAGTCTGCGATAAAGGAAGATCCTCCTGCCTATGAGGGCATGCTCAAAGAGAGCATGATGATTACGGGGCTGTCGGGAACAGCAGTGAAACCAAGCGCTGTAAGCACAAGATCAGAAAAACCAGCAACCGGCAGAAAGGAGAGAGTAATCGTCATAACGGATCAGTTTCCAGTGCTGTCACAGACGTTCATTCTCGACCAGATAACGGGATTGATAGATAGGAACATCGATATTGAAAGTTGGACATTGGAGATTATTCGGGAGGGTGTTGTCCATCCCAAGGTAAAAGAGTATGCCCTGCTTCAAAAGACACGTTTGGTCCAGTTGCCCGGAGATCATTTGCGCCCCTCTTGCGAGGCGTGGGTAAAAGAGTTTAGAAGTCTCAACGGCCTTGACGACCTTGCCGACATCGCGGCTTTTCATGTTCACTTCGGGCCCAACTTCCATAAGTTCGAGCCTCTTTTTAGGGTGTGTGACACATTCGTCATGGTGTCGTTCCACGGATACGATGGTTCGGCGACCATCCAGATCCAGGGGAGAAACGTATATCAGTCTTTGTTCCAGCGGGCCGACCTGATTACCACGCCAAGTCATTACATGAAGGCGATGCTGATCAAGTCTGGTTGCCCGGCGGAAAAGTTGCGTGTTCATCGATATGGGGTTGATGTCACAAAATTTTCCGTGGCAACCAAGGACAACGATGGGAAGAACGTTGGCCTTCTTACGGTGGCGCGATTTGTCGAGAAGAAAGGTCTGGGATATGCATTGCAGGCCTTTGCGCGACTTCCTGCCAGGTTGAATGCAACTTATCGCCTCATTGGTGACGGCCCACTACTGGTGCCTCTGCAACTCCTGGCCAAACGCCTTGGCATTCGGGATCGGGTTGTCTTTCTGGGTGCCCAGTCGCATGACGTCGTGAAACAAGAGATGGCCGCCGCCGACATCTTCGTTCTTACGAGCGTCACGGCGAACAACGGCGATCAGGAGGGCGTGCCTGTATGCTTGATCGAAGCACAGGCCATAGGTCTTCCCGTGGTAAGCACGCAACATGCCGGAATTCCTGAGTTGATCATGCACGAACAATCTGGTTTTCTGGCAGAGGAGAAGAATGTAGCGCAAATCAGCTCCTACATGCTGACCCTTATCGAGGACAGGGGCTTGCGGGCCGCTTTTGGAGGTAATGCCAGACGACGTGTGCTGGACGAGTTCAATATTGACTGCCAGAATGACATCCTGGCAGAACTCCTCCGATCTCATCAGACGGGCGAAAGCTTGCCATCCGAGCAACGACAGGAGATGAGCGGTGTCGTGTGCCCGATTTGCCAGAATCGTTTTCCTTACTTCAAACCTTTCGGCGCGAGTCCGAGAGCGAACGCACTGTGCCCGAGCTGCCACAGTTTGGAACGCCATCGGTTATTGTGGCTTTACCTTCAGAGGAAGACAGATTTCTTCAGGGCTAACCTGAAAGTGCTTGATGTGGCGCCAACGGAAGGTCTGTCAAGGCAATTTCGAAAGCTTCAGAATATCGACTACCTGAGCATTGATTTGGACTCCTCGCTGGCCATGAAGCACATGGATTTGACGGACTTGGCATTGCCTGATGAATCCTTTGACTGCATCTTTTGCTACCATGTACTTGAACATATTCCCGATGATCATAAAGCGATTTCTGAATTATTCCGGGTTTTGAAGCCTTCGGGTTGGGCCATTATCCAGGTGCCGATAGACGAGCAGCTGGATAAGAGTATTGAGAATCCGGCCATAGTTGACCCGCAGGAGCGCAGGAAACTTTTTGGACAGGCAGACCATGTGCGATTTTACGGTAGAGACTTCAAAGAGAGACTGGAAAGGGCTGGGTATCATGTTACTGCGGATGATTTTGTGAAGACCCTCTCTCCTGATGAGATCAAAACCTTTGGCCTTCAGGAAAATGAGACAATCTATTTTTGCAGAAAAGAACCGATCCCCTGCAGTAAAGCCGGATCAAATTTCGCCAGGAAAAGGCTGAAAGTCGTCTTTGCTGTCACTGAAACGGGGGAACTTAGTACCGCCGGTGATTATTTCACGGCCATGGAATTCGGCCTTGCCATGCGCCAACGCTTTGGATGGGATATTGAATTGTTACCCACCCCAAAATGGTACAATGTTGGCAATGCTGACATACTTATAGCCATGACCCACGTCTATGATCCTGCGCGATTGGGTTCATCGGGCGCGAATGTAATAAAGATATGCTGGATGCGGAACTGGTTCGATGGTTGGGCCAGGCAGCCTTCCTTTAATCTGTGGGATGTTTATCTCTGCTCGTCGGGAAAGGCAGTGAAGCATATGCGGGAGCAGTATGGAATAACCTCGCATCTTCTCAGAATCGCAACGAATCCGAAAAGATTCGAACCTCTTGGTTGGGAACGAACCATCGACTACTGCTTTACTGGCAACTATTGGAATGACCCGCGGGACATTGAAAAAATAAGTCCGGAAGCAATTGGTTTGAGTTTCGCCCTGTTCGGTAAAAACTGGGAGCAACATTCTCAATTCAAAAAGTATTACAGAGGATTCGTATCATATACGGAGTTGCCGAAGGTTTATAATCAAGCAAAGATTCTTGTAGATGATGCCAATCGGGTGACAAAACAGTGGGGCTCTGTAAACAGCCGGGTCTTCGACGCGCTGGCTTCCGGGACGTTAGTCATTACCAATAGCGAGGAGAGTTCCCGTGATGCTTTTCATTGCCATCTGCCGGTTTATAGATCTTCATCGCAACTGGGAGACATGCTACATCAGTTCATTAATGATACTGAAGACTTCGAAAACACACTCAACACGCTTCGCAAAATGGTCCTGGAGTACCATACTTACGATATCAGGTCTCGGCAGTTTGCGGAGATTCTATCCATCTACGGCAACAGGAAACCTCAGCTTGCAAAGACTGATAAGGTCACAATCGTCCTCGAACAAGTCAAGAGTGCAAGGGCTCAAAACGATGCTAATGCCCTGGGCGAACATGTTCCACTAGAGATTCGCCCCAGGACCTCTATTATTATCCCGGTCTTCAACAAGTTGGACTACACCAGGAAATGCTTGGAGGCCATTGCCAAGAACACTCCGGCTGATGCTTACGAAATTGTTGTTGTTGACAATGCCTCCACCGACGGAACGAACGAATTCTTGAGTGAATCCTCCCTTCCTGTGCGACTCATCGTGAACGACAGGAATGTTGGATTTGCCAGGGCCTGCAACCAGGGCGCACGCGCGGCTTCGGGCGAATACCTTGTCTTCCTGAATAACGACACGGAGCCCCTGAGGAGCTGGTTGGGTCCGCTCATTGAGACCGCCGACAGCGATGATCTCGTCGTCGCCGTTGGGAGTAAACTGCTCTATCCCGATGGGTCGATTCAGCATGCGGGCATCGTTGTCGTCGATGACAGAGAGAAGAAGGACCCACTCCTGGCGCAGAACAATCATGTAAATAAACCTTCAGACGCGGCTGAAGCGAATATAATGACCACCTACCAGGCTTTGACCGCTGCCTGTTTACTGGTCCGAAGGACGGCTTTTGAGGCGGTCGGTGGTTTCGATGAAGGGTACTGGAATGGGTATGAAGATGTGGATCTTTGTTTTTCGCTCAGGGCAATGGGCGGGAAGCTGGTCTACCAGCCCGCAAGCGTTGTTGTGCACCATGAGTCAAAGAGCGGACCAGAAAGGTATGTCAAGGTGCGGGACAATATCGCGCGCTTACACCAGAAATGGCTTGGCAGAGTCAAGCCGGATATCATTCTGAATAGAGACGGGACCGTCACACGGACCGAAGTCGGAATAATACATCCGCATTGTGCGCCCCGAGGAACAGGACAACCAATAACAGCAATCGAAGTTCCCGTAAAAAGCAATTTCGTCTCTATCGTCATCCTCACCTTCAATCAGCTTCAGTACACAAAACAGTGCGTCAAAAGCATCCAGCAACATACGCTGGAGCCTCACGAGATCATTTTTGTCGATAACGGTTCCCGGGATGGTACGGTGAAATGGCTGAGAAAGCTTACCCAAGGGAACCCGAATTACAAACTTATTGAGAACAATAGTAATATGGGATTCTCAAAGGGTTGCAATCAGGGAATCCGGGCGTCTTCCGGTGAATATCTTTTACTTCTCAACAATGATGTGGTGGTCACGGAGAACTGGCTTACAGGGATGCTTGAATGTCTCAATAGCGCACCCGACACCGGTTTCGTTGGGCCCATGACCAACTCGATCAGTGGTCCTCAGCGGGTCATGGACGACACCTACCGGTCAATCCAGGATCTCGATCGCTACGCAAAAACGTTTCGGGAAACCTACCGGCATCGCAGGATTCCACTGCGAAGGATCGTTGGGTTCTGCATGCTGTTCCGGCGGGAATTGGTGAAGGAGATCGGTTTATTGGATGAAACCTTTGGTTCGGGCAACTTTGAGGACGACGATTTCTGTCTCCGGGCAGCCCTGGAAGGATACCGGAACCTGATCGCCGGTGATGTATTCATTCATCATCACGGGAGCAGAAGCTTCATCGGGAATAAGATCGACTTCAGTTCTGCGATGGCGGGAAACAGGAAGATCTTCAACGAAAAGTGGAGCGGCATTGACGCTCGCACGCCACTCGGCAGGAGACTCCTGGTTTTGAAGGCCCTGGAAAAGGCCGACGGACTGATCGAGCGAGACCAATTGAGTGAGGCCATCGATACCTATTTGCAGGCGATAGGGCATGCTCCGGACGAGAACAGGGCTTATCACGTCCTTGCCCAACGCCTGATCGAGGTCAAGCGTTTCACAGAAGCCGTCGAAGCCTTGAATGAAATGCCTCCGGATGATGGGGATCTGAGAAGAATTGAGTTGATGGGTTACTGCAAGGAAGGGCTCGAGCAATATCGCGAGGCGGATGATTTCGCCGACCGGGCGCTTGCCCTCAATCCAAAGTCGGCACTGGCCCTCAACCTGAAAGGCATCGTGGCGTACAAGCAGGGCAATACCGCTGGGGCAGAAGCTTTCTTCAAGCAGGCCATGGAATCCGATCCGGGGTACGGAGAGCCGTACACCAATCTCGGCGTACTGCACTGGGCTGCGGGATGCCCTGAAGAGGGCTTTCCGCTTCTTGAACGAGGATTTATTCTGTCACCAACAGTCATGGATATCGTTGCACTGTACCATTCGGCAGTGACTGCCCAAGCCGCATTCGAGCGAGCCGAAAATCTATTTCAAGATGCCTGTGCCTTGCATCCGGCTCATAAGAAACTCAAGTTCTTGCTGATCGACATTCTGATTCAGCAGAACAAGTACGAGGCAGCGATGCAGTTGATTGAAGAAGCGATGGTCGTATTCGGCACCGATGATGGCATGATTTCCGCTGGCCTCGAAATCCGGAACAAGCTAGGGGTGAAGAGAATCGATAAGGCATCGAAGAGAGCCACACTTTCCTTGTGTATGATTGTCAAGAATGAACAAGAACACCTTGCAAGATGCCTCGCAAATATCAAACCGATAGCTGACGAGATGATCGTGGTCGACACGGGGTCAACCGACAGGACCGTGGATATCGCCAGAGTGTTCGGGGCGCAGGTCTACCATTTTGAGTGGACGAACCACTTCGCTGACGCCCGGAACTATTCGTTGTCCAGGGCTGCAGGAAACTGGATACTGGTTATGGATGCCGATGAGGTGCTTTCTTCCTCTGATCGTCGGGCAGTACTGGCTATTGTTGAGAAAAAGCGTCGCCAGCCCATAGCCTGGTCATTTACCACACGAAACTATGTTGTCAATGTTGCAATAACAGGATGGAAGGCCAATGATGGGACCTATGCGATGGAGGAAGCTGGGACAGGCTGGCATCCGAGTACCAAGGTGCGGTTGATCCCCAATGACAGGCGAATCCAGTTCGAAGGCCATGTTCATGAGCTTTTGGAACCCTCGCTGAAATCGTTGGGGATACCAGTCAAACATTGCAGCATCCCGATCCATCATTACGGATACTTGAATAGTGAGAAGCGCATCGCGAAGGGGCAGGATTATTATCGCCTGGGAAAAGTGAAACTGGAAATAGACACGGGTGATATTCAGTCTCTAGTTGAGCTTGCGCGTCAGGCGGGAGGCCTGGGTGAGTTTGAAGAGGCTATAGAGCTATGGCAAAAAGTAATAGAACTCGACCCCAGCCATGCAGAGGCATTCCTGAATCTGGGGTACGCTTGCATGGAGCTTGGCCGATATGAAGAGGCTCTCGCTGCGGAACAGAAATCGATGGCGCTGGACCCGGCTTCGAAGGAGGCTGCTCTGAATTACTCTCTCTGTCAACTCGTGATCGGTGAGCCCGGCAAAGCGATTGTCGCGCTAGAGAAGCTGCTTAGGGAAGTGCCGGAATATCCGGCGGCCATGGCTTGTCTGGCGGTTGCCTGTGCCATCGATAATGAAAAAGACAAGGCCTTGATATACCTTGATAAGATAAGAAAACAGGGGCTTGACTGCACGGAGGCTCTTTCCGGTCATGCCAGGCGCTTCATGTCCGTCAGCAGGAACGATCAGGCCCTCCTGTTGCTTGAGCTGGCGCTGGAAAGCAATAATGTGAATCGAGATGTGCTTCAGTTGCTCGCCGAGTGCCACAGAATCCGGGAGAGCGCCGAGCAATCCCATGACAAATGATAATAAATAAAGCCGGTTGAGAGGATTTGGTGGAGGGCGCCGTGCAAAATCAGGCAAACCCTGAAAAGCCACTGTATTGATCTCGTTGCGGGTTCATTTCATTCCCGAACTGATCTTTTCCGGAAAAAGTGAACACGATATGGGACGGATCAATGGTTCCGTTTGCGGATGCGTTCTGACGGATCGTGAACTTTACCGTTGCCGTCATTTCCTCGGCGTCATAGTAAACGTTGGTTGGCAGAGGGGCAATCTGAATCTCGGTGGAGGGGATCGGCAGTCCGAAATTATACATCTTTCCCGGCCCTGCCTCGCTAGCTCTGCTGATTCTCCAGTTTGCCAGATTCTCAACGGATTCTCTGTCCATCGCTTTGTCGAACTGGAACACCATGGTGAAGGTCTTGGAGGCATTGGCGGTGGCCAGGTAGGAATCCAGCGCGGAGACCTGGGTGCCGGCAGACCGGTAGTATTTGAATGAGCTATCAACGGGATTTACGAACAAAATTTTCGGAGGATCATTCTTCGTGATCGCTGTGCTCAGGTTGCTGGCGAGGGAGGGCGCCTTGTCTTTGAGGATGGCGAGCATCTCCTTTGCCTCATCGATCTTCCCGGAATCGGCGTAGGCATACCCAAGTTCCGCGTAGGCTTCGTAAAAATCCTGCTGCAAATCTATGGCCTTCTGAAAGGCACTCACCGCTTCATCATAGCGGCCCTGTTTGGCGTAGTTCTGACCCAGCCCATAGTAACCGTTCGGTTTGGTCGGATCCAGCCTCTGAACTTGGTTGAATTGGCTTTCAGCATCACTGTAGCGGCCATTGTACATGTAGGCCTGTCCCAGAGAAAAACGATTGTTTGCAGTGGGATTCAGCTTTGCCGCCTTCTCATACTCCTGCTGCGCTTCCTGATAACGGTTTTCGGAAAAATAGAGGTTTCCAAGACTGCTGTGAAGATCGTCCCGGCTTGAGTCTAGTTGGATGCCCCTCTTGTAGGCATCGATTGCCCCCTGGGAATCACCTAGTTTGAGATAAGATTGAGCCATGTAGTTGGCTGCGTCCACTGAATAAGTCGAACCGGGCGAGAGGCCGATGGCCCTCTTGAATGCCTTGACAGCTCCCTCATAGTCTTTTTTTGAGTATAGATCGATGCCGTTGGAAAGCGCGCTGTTGGCAAGACTCTCCAGTTGTGCTGTTTGCGGCAAGGTATAGCTGAATATCTCGGTCCCGCTCAGCTGCTTCACGTCCATCGCTCTTTGCCTTTCATCATGTGTAATGAGAGGTGACGGCGCCTTAACGTGTCAAGGCTCTCCCCTCAACCCCGCGGCCAGGTTCATGTTGATGTTGGCAATTGCGGTGAGCTTCTCGGGTGCCGGATGAGCCATCACATCGAATATTCTCTGATCGACAAAAACACTAAGACTCAAAATGTCCTGCCTCAATTGTTTCGGCAGGGGATTGTCCTCCTTCACGAGCTCGGCCTGGAATAGGCTCCAAATAGCCTGGTTGACCCGAAGCGCCTCTTGAAGTGCCTCGTCACGGTCCGGTGCATCCCAGTTCTGCTGGCATTTCGTGAGCAGGGTGGCAGCCCGAGTGAGAGCTGCAGCCTCAATCTCCCGGCCCGACATGGCCATTTGCTGGGTAGCCTTATAGGCTTCGATCTGATTTGCGGGCATGGTTTATGACCTCCTGTTCGTAGGCTATCAGTTTTTTTGTCAGCTTAAGTGCCTGGTAGTATTGCCGGTTCAGGACCAGACTGCTGATCTCGGCGAGCCGGTCCTTTTGACTGGGGGCCGCCTCGGCAACATCTTTGACCAGTTCCCAATAGATCCGGTGGTGTTCCGGGAGATCTTTTTCATCGACATACATGAGCTGAATTGTAAAATAGATCCTACGGCAGGGCGAATCGGCATCGTTCAGGGTCATGATGTCTTTCTGCCGCAGGATCGTTACATTGTTCTCGACTACCAGCTCAGTGCCGGTGCTGCCGTTGGTTATCACCGCACCGCCGATGATCAGACGCTCGTTAGGTTTCAAGGTTATCTTAAGTGCCATCGTCTCCTTCGTTCCGCCTAAGAAAATCCGACTAAACCTTGATACTCACCAATGTCCCCGGCTGGGGACTCTCGTCTCCCCGGGGAAAGCTTTTCAAAAGCTCATCCTTAAGGTTGAGGAGCTGGTCCAGGGCAAAGGAGATATCGCTGTCACTGGCGTTATCACTTAGCTTACTCAAAGCAATCTCCTCCTTCAGTTCGCTCTGGATCGAGGATTTCTCAACCTGATCCTGTATCCGGCGGATACCTTTGATCAGATCCATCCGCTGGTAACTCCCCGCCGGGAAAAAAGGCGGAAACTCCACCAGGATCTTGTCAAGCTGCTCTTTCACATAGTTAATGCGAGTGCTAAGTGCCTGCGCCTGGATATCAGGGCTCTGCCGGGTATCGGTTGAAGCCGACAGCCTGGGGGTTGCAGTAACCGACAATGCCGGGGGAAGCCTCTTACCTGCCTCAACCCCGCCGTCATTTTTCTCGGGTGGGCGAAGGATTGTCGCCGTGACCTCATTGGTCTGGATGCTATTGAGCTTCATGGCTTATCCTTCCAAGAAAACAGGGAGGGAGCGATCTCCTCCCTCCCCGGTTTCAACCCTGTCACCTGTTATCCAAAGAGCCTCATTACCGACTGAGCCGCCTGCGATGACAGGCTCAGCGCAGTGACGCCGAGAGACTGCCTCGTCTGGAGCATCAACATATTCGCCCCTTCCTCGTTCATGTCGGCAAGGGTCAGATTGTCGGCTCCTGTCTGCAAGGTGTTAATCATGTTGGTAGTGAACTCCTGGCGGGTACTGATGATGTTCAGGTTTCCCGACAAGGACGATGATGTCGTTCTCAGTTTATCGAGGGCCTTAGTCATCTTCTCAACATCAGCGGTGATATTGGTGTCGCTGGCCCAATTGTTGGTAGCTCCTCCAGCCAGTCCAAGACCGGTCGAACCCGCACTGGATCCGGAAATCACGAGAGAACTGGTTCCCTTCTCATTGAAAGTAACCGTGAGCTTCTGGTTATCCAGCAGGTTGGTCCCCTTATAGCTGCCATCTTTGGCCAACGTATTAATCTGGCTCAGAATTTCTCCATATTGGGTGGCCAGGCCTTCCCTCCCCGTGGTGTCGGCAGACCTTGCCGCCTGGGCCAGACCTTTTGCCGATTCAATTAATTTGGTGATACCGGTAATTCCGTTGTCAGCAGCTTTGACCGTCTGAATCGCCTCGCTCATTCCGTCCTTCAGGGCGGACAGGTCGGAAGCGCGATTGTTGAGACCCTGAGCCGCAAAGAAATTGACGGGATTATCCAGGGCGGTGTTGACCTTCTTACCGGTGCTCAAACGGGTTTGGGTGCGATCAAGCAGGGTGGCTGTGCTCTGAAGTTGCAGCAGGTTGGAGCGCATGCCGGAAGTCAAGGAAATGTCATTGATAGCCATGGTGTTTCTCCTTTTCTAGGTCTCTTTTCGGCATTTCTTGCCGAAGCGTTGGTTTATGTGCCGATTTGATCGGCGCTTGCAGAAACTCTCTTTCTTCCCTATGGTGGTGTTGCTGTTTCGTCCTCCTCTGTTATGGTCCATTTTGTTTTTTGTTTCTCGCCGTTGCATACCCTATCGGCGGAGGACGGGGGGGACTTTAGGATTTTTTTTCGCTCTCGAGAACTTTTTGGAATAGCCATTCCTCCATCTCCCATAGCGGGCTGTTCCGAGCACGAGCGGGCTGGGTGAGCTGCACCATCATGGATGTGAGCTCGGTATCCGGTGATAGCGTCGGCGATGAGCCCGAGCCTTGCGGCACCTCGGCTAATACTCCAAATCAATAATAGGGCAGGGGAGTTGGTGCTGGGGCAGATTATCCGCAAAGGGATTTGTATCTATAGGAGGTGATGAGAGGGCGTTGCGTGACTTCCGTAGAGGCAGGTTGCCCCTGATTGCGGAATTTGCCTTCAGCGAGTTCCGTCTCTCAGCCAAGGACATGTTGACCACTTGACCCCGATCACTTTTGAGACAAAACAGCAATTACCCAGGCTGAGGGCCTTTTGAGTTTTGAGTTGACAGACCAAGGTGGTGCGGGTAGGGATGGCTTCGTAGTGAACATTTGAAATAGGTGTCAGGCACCATTGAGGGTTTAAAAGGGAATCCCGTGTGATTCGGGAACGGTCCCGCCGCTGTGATCGGGGACGAAATCCGAGAATGCCACTGTCGCGCTTCGGCGTGACGGGAAGGTTCGGAGAGTAGGATGAGCCGAGAGTCAGAAGACCTGCCTGACGGCCAGCGGCCTATCGGTACGGGGAGCTATCCGATGGGCCGGGAAGGATCAAGGGAACCAGGGTGCAATCCTTGGAGCGTAAAGCTCTAGGGATTTTTTTTTGGCTTAACGGCTTGTTCAGCTTGGCGCCGACTCCGCAACGCTTCCATTAATCCGATTCGTGCCCGGAGCTCGCCGCCTCCGGGCAAATCACACCCCGGCAGGTCGTCCTGATCGAGGGAAGGAGGCAAGGCAGCTACAGTAAGGAACTCACTCAATTTGTTAGCATTGGGGTATGGGGGAAAACCACTTTGGAAAGGAGAACCGTACGAGATGACAGCCACAGGCCGTAGCACAGCATTGGCAACCGGAGCAGGCAGAAGCGAAGGAGGCATGGCCGATTCGCCGGAAACCCTGAAAATCGAAGCTCGGTGCAAGCAGTGCAGGCGAACGTTCGTCAAGTATGCCTATCAACGCACCGCCCGCTGCGAAGCATGCCGCAAGGCGGGGGGGGGCCCGGAGGGAGCCCCCGGGCTGAGGCAAAGCCGTGATGCATCGGTCGCACCCGTTACGAATCGATCGAGATGATTTTTCACTTGACGATCTCTTTCCTTTTTGATAGCTATTCTCTACAAGGTATCAGTCAACCGAAAGGGGTGGTCATCGTGACTTGGATCGAGAACCGGACGAACCTGATTATTCAGAAGCTCAAGAGCGAAGGGCATCGGATCACCCCTCAGCGGAATGCCATTGTGCGGACACTGGTTGAGAGCAGGGGCCATCCGAGTGTTGAAGACATCTTTGGCAAAGTCCATGCGAGGTTCCCCACTACCAGCCTGGCCACGTTCTACAAAACGATCTCGGTCATCAGGGAATTGGGGGAGGTGCTGGAACCGGAGTTCAGCAACGGTCTCAACCGTTACGATGGCAACAATCCCCACCCGCTCCGCATCTCATGTGCCTGCGCTGCAAACGCATCGTTGACCCGGAATTGAGCACGCTTGCCGCCCTGACTCAGGAATTGACTTCCGATTCAGGGTTTCAGATCGTCAGCCATCGTCTGGATTTCTATGGCATATGCCCGGAATGCCAGGCCAGCCGGGAATCGGAAGCCGGAACCGAGCCGGTCAATTGAAGGTTTGATCCGGAAAACCAGAGGCCGAGAGAGCCTCTTGCAAAAGTCTCCGAGCGCCATTCCGACAGAAGCCGGAATCCAGTATTTTCGCAGGTTTCTAGACCCCGGTGTTTGCCTGGGTGACGTGATATAAGAGTGCTGCAAGAGGCTCTCTTAATCCCAGTGTAGGGTGGGCTGTGCCCACATACTCGGGCATCGGTGGGCACAGCCCATCTACGAAAAGGGTGCCGCCAATCGGTGGGCACAGCCCACCCTACGTAAAGGGGGCTCATCGCGGATTAGCATGCTATATCGCCAGGCCCGGCAGGATTCGACAGCCGTCATTCCGCCATGCTTCCAGCTGGAATCCATTACTGCTGGCTGATTAAGGAAGGCTGGATTCCGGATCAAGTCCGGAATGAAGGCTTGAAGGTTCTGCCAGCTTTCACGTCAATCCGTGATGAGCCGTAAAGGGCACAGTTGTTGCTGGACGATCACTTACCCTTGCAGTGGGATGACCCTCCTCCGGAAGGGCAGCGTTGAATCCTAACCGGGTACGGAACCGTCGTCTCATGCGGGACGGCTGATACCCTCCGACCCCGCCGGTGTGGCGCGGGGGCCGAAGCTTGGTATGGTGGGACTTTTCCCCGGGAATCAGGAAAGTGAGGACGAGGACGGCCCCCTCCGACGGCCACGGTCGAGGGCCCCGAAACGACAATCGTGATGAATAAAGGAGAAGATGTAATGAGTCAGGAGAAGAAGCTAACAACCAGAAACGGTGCTCCCGTCGTTGACAACCAGAATACGATGACTGCCGGACCGCGCGGTCCGGTACTGCTGCAGGATGTGTGGTATCTGGAGAAGCTCGCCCATTTCGACCGGGAAGTGATCCCTGAGCGTCGTATGCATGCCAAGGGGTCTGGAGCTTATGGGACCTTCACGGTCACCCATGACATCACCAGGTACACCCGAGCGAAGGTCTTCTCGGAGGTTGGGAAGAAGACCGACCTGTTTGTCCGCTTTTCGACGGTAGCCGGGGAGCGCGGAGCCGCCGACGCCGAGCGGGACATCCGGGGCTTTGCAGTCAAGTTTTACACCGAGGAGGGCAACTGGGATCTGGTAGGCAACAACACCCCCGTATTCTTCCTGCGCGATCCGCTCAAGTTCCCCGACCTCAACCACGCCGTGAAGCGCGATCCCCGCACCAATCTGCGGAGCGCTCTCAATAACTGGGATTTCTGGTCGAGCCTTCCCGAAGCGCTGCACCAAGTCACCGTGGTCATGAGCGACCGAGGCATTCCGGCTTCCTACCGTCACATGCACGGCTTCGGCAGCCACACCTTCAGCCTCATCAGCGCCAAGCGGGAGTGCTACTGGGTGAAATTTCATTTCCATACCCAGCAGGGGATCAAGAACCTGACCGATGAAGAGGCGGCCGTGGTCATTGGCAAATGTCGGGAAAGCCATCAGCGCGACCTCTACGAGAGCATCGAGAAGGGGGATTTCCCCCGCTGGACGCTGTTCATCCAGGTCATGCCGGAAAAGGATGCCGCCAACTACCGTTTCCACCCCTTCGATCTCACCAAGGTCTGGCTGAAGAAGGATTATCCGCTGATCGAGGTGGGGGTTATGGAGTTGAACCGCAACCCCGAGAATTACTTCGCAGAAGTCGAGCAGTCGGCCTTCAATCCGGCCAATGTGGTTCCCGGCATCGGCTTTTCGCCTGACAAGATGCTCCAGGGGCGGCTCTTTTCCTACGGTGACGCTCAGCGCTATCGACTGGGCGTGAACCACCATCAGATCCCGGTCAACGCCCCACGCTGTCCCTATCACAGCTACCATCGGGACGGTTCCATGCGGGTTGACGGCAACTACGGCAGCACGCTCGGCTACGAACCCAACAGCTTCGGCGAATGGCAGGAGCAGCCGGAATTTGCCGAACCGCCGCTGGAGCTGCAGGGGGCGGCGGACCATTGGAATTTCCGCGAGGATGATGCCGATTACTACACCCAGCCCGGCCTCCTCTTTCGCCTGATGACTCCCGCGCAGCAGGGGCTCCTGTTCGGCAACACGGCCCGGTCCATGGAGGGTGTGCCGCGGGCGATCCAGATCCGTCACATCGGCAACTGCATGAAGGCCGACCCGGCCTATGGCAAAGGCGTAGCCGAGGCCCTGGGGATTCCTTTGTCTGAAATACCTCAATAGGCACCTGCCGCAACCTTGACCACTCCGGGCTTGCCTGCCGGTGCAGGCGGGCAGGCCCTCCCGTTTGACTGCCATCCCGCCCCGATTGCGGTTTTGCCTTGACAAGAGCGGGTCTCATCGACTAGTGCTCAATTGGCGGAAGATGCTGCGGTCCGAGCAGCAATGACTGCGACACCGGGTTGATCCGTTTCGGTTGACGTTCCATGGCGGCACTCATTGTACGGTAAAGTGGTGGCAAATGGCTGATGGAGATGGTCTGGGGCTGTTGCCTGAGAACCGGCCCATAAGCGGTCGCAAAGGCCTGGTGGGTCGAATTGATGGCTTTTATGTGGCGGTCCTGCTGTTTTTCTTCACTATCCGGGTCGATCTCCTTCACACCTGCGCACCGTTCTGGATGTTCGCTCACCATCCCCTCACCCCCAGCATCATCGGAAGCGCCTGCTTCACTGATCCTGGCCAAATGCCGACCGGTCAGCCCCTCGCCTGCCTCCTCCTGCAAGCCCTCAGCGCCACGAGAATAGCCATTATCTCTTTTGCCCTGTCGTGGCTGATCTTTGCCCATAGAGTTTTTCCCCACTGGTGGCCTTCGTTCATTATGAATGTGGCGTGTCCACGCCCCATCCGTGCTCCTCCCTTGAATGCTCTGATGACCTGACCTCCGTGCCTTGGCGGCCCGATCTTCCAACTCGCCGGGGGACGTTGTGGTACCTGCAGGGCGATGATCCCGAGGGCCTGCCGCCTGCAGAGCCCTCGTTGAGTCGGAATTTGTCAGCCATTGTTCATGCTCTACCCACCACTGATCGTATACGGAATGAATCGAGATTTGGTTTCGGCAGGTGGGAAAAAGGAGGTGATATGAGGCGAACGGAAATCTTCAGAACCATTTTATGTGGTGCGTCTGCTGCCGCCATCCTGGCTGTTCTGGCCGCCTGTAGTACCGCTCCCAAGCCACCCGCCCCGCCGGCCTATTCCCCCCCGCCGATCCAGGCGCAGGTGCCCCCGCCCGCCGCCGAACCCTCCAAAGCGGAACTCATGGTGCCCGATGAACCGTCCATTGACTCATGGACCAGGAAGTACAGCGTGGAGAAACACAAGAGCTTCCAGGTCCAGCTCGACCGGGCGAGGGATTACGTGATCCCCTGCCAGGAAATTTTCCGGGAGAAGGGTCTGCCGGAGGATCTGGTGTGGGTAGCCCTGGTGGAAAGCGGTTTCACGCCGACGGCCCGGTCGCGGGCCAATGCGGTGGGGATGTTTCAGTTCATCGAAGCGACCGGCCGCCGCTACCGCCTGGAACAAAACCACTGGGTCGACGAACGGCGCCATCCCATGAAAGCGGCTCGGGCCGCTGCCGATTACCTTTCGTTCCTATATGATTCGTTCGGTTCGTGGCCCCTCGCCCTGGCGGGCTACAACTGCGGCGAGAATGCGGTCCAGGCGGCACTCGATCAGAGCGGCCTCAAGACCTTCTGGGAACTGAGGCAAAACGGTTACCTGCCGGTCGAAACCCGCGACTATGTGCCCAAGTTCTATGCTACCGTGAAGATCGTCAGGGATGTCAAGCAGTATGGGTTCCACTTCGAACCACATCATACTGCCCCGAAGCATGAGACCGTGGCCGTTCCGGGAGGGATCAAGCTGGCCTGGGTCGAAAAACAGACCGGAATTCCGGAATCCACCCTGCGCACCTGCAACCCGGAACTCTGCCAGCCCGTCACCCCACCGGGTAACACCAACTACGACCTGTGTGTTCCCCGCGGCAGCGGAGATGCGGTCCAGACGGCCCTTGCCACCTGTCCCCTGCCGTCACCGGAAGAAATGCGCGAGCGCAGAGCCCTTGCCTTCAAGCCGGTCAGCGAAGCCCGAACCACTACTGCCCAAGCACCCGACACGACTGGCGCTCCCCACCGCGTTAAGCCCGGAGATACCTGGTTCAGCCTGTCTCGAACGTATCAGTGTTCCGTTGCTGAGTTGGCGTCCTGTAATGGTGTAAAACCCACACCCCAGACCCTCAAGACCGGCCAGCTTCTGAAAATTCCAACCAAAGGCCAGACCGTGAAGATTGCCGGAAAGGGCCAGACTTTGAAGATTCCTGAATCGGCACAAATCTCCAAAATCTCCCCGAAGCAGCAGGCTGTTACCCTGACAGCGAGCAAAGCCCCGGCGCAAAAGCAGGCCAAGGCAACGATTGTGCCCTCGGTAGCGCTCCGCCAGGAGAAGAAGAGCTGTGTGGCCTACCCTGTGCGGTCTGGTGATACCCTCTGGTCGATTGCCAGCAAGTTTGGGATTTCAGTCGAGGAACTTTGCGCTAACAACAAATTGCGCCGAGACCAGAAGCTGGTTGCCGGTAATACCCTGACGGTTTGTTCCGATCGTCCTCTGCCAACGGTAAAAGCAAGCAAAAAGAAGAACTGAACCCGCTACGGGGCTCCCGCAAAGCCTCGCGCTGACAAGGGGGGCTGCGCATCTATGGTGACAATGACGGCGACACCCATTTTGCGAGAGGCGATCTTTTGCGTCTCTTTCTCGATCCCTTCGGCGAACTGATGGGAATCAGACCATCCAGCAGGTTGAACACCGAAGGAAGGGGAAATCTTTTTTCCAGGAGATTCCGGGCTGCCTCGATGACCGGTGTTGCGGGGGGGGGGACGGTAATGATTTTCTCAAGCCGTCAGTTGAGCCCGGAAGGCATCACGGCAGGGATGGATCTCCACCGGGCTGCAGTGCCGGCAGGCGCAGGAGTTCGGCCCAGGAGGAAATGCGCGGTGCCCGGCATTGCGGATTATCGAGCTGAGTGACTGCCATCCCCGGCGCCAGCGGCAGGCGCCGGTCGCGCACGTAGGTGGTCCAGACCGGTTGCAGCCCGGCCTTGCAGGCGCCGTCAATATCGGGTTCGGGATCGTCGCCGATATAGAGGAGTTCTGAGGGTGCCACGCCCAGTTTTGTCACCAGCAGCCGAAAGACCGAAGGATGAGGCTTGCGAAAGCCGATTTCCCCGGATATGAGCACCACCTCGAAGCAGTCTCGGAGGCCCAGGTTGTCAAGGATCGTTTGCGCTGCCGAGGGATGCGTAAAGTTGGAAAGCAACCCCAGCGGATAGCGCTCACTCAGGGTCTCGAGCATCTCCCGGGTTCCCGGGATGAGACGACAGAACTCGATGAAAGAACCAAAGTAGGCCTCGACGGTTCGCGCAATCCTCGGGTCGTCGGGTTCGACGGCATAGCCCAGCTGTTGCAGGGCGGTGCTGATCCAGAACCGGTTGTGCGTTTCTCTGCCGCTTTGGCGGCTTGCAGCAATGTACTGCAGGGCGGCCTGGCGGTGGGCGTGACGGAACGCTTCCGGCTCAACCGTCAGGCCTTCCTCCAGCAGACTTCGCGACAACACCTTTACGGCCTGCTCGAAGGCTTGAGGTTCCACCGTGATCAGGGTATTGAACAGATCGAATCCTATGGCTTTGATATCATTCATGGCATACTTTCCGACTCAGGCTCCGAAGCAGTGAAGGCTCACTATGTGGTACCCCGGACTCTATCATAAAACCGCCGTCGGGCAAACTGCCGCGAGTGCTCAAAATGTGGCGCTGAGTTCAGGAATCGTCCATAACCAAGCGTTATTGCTATACCGCGCGGATAACGAGCGTAGGGTGGGCTGTGCCCACTGACAGCACTGGTGCGGCAGAAAGGTATGGCTTTAACCCGGGCTTTGGGCAACAAGAGCGGTGAGCTGATCATTATGGAGATGTCCCATGACGACTAACGGCCTGCTGATGGTCTATACCGGCCATGGCAAAGGAAAGACGACGGCCGCTCTGGGCTTGGCGTTTCGGGTTCTGGGGCACGGCCTGCCGGTCTGCATCATCCAGTTCATCAAGGGAAGTTGGAAATATGGTGAGTTGCAGTCGGCCGAGCGATTCTCGGACCTGCTCGAATTCCACGTGGTGGGCGAGGGCTTCACGTGGCAATCTCGAGATCCGGAGGCCGATCTCCGGGCGGCGCGCGCGGGATGGGATCTGGCCCGGGAGCGGATCCAGGCGGGGCGTCATCACCTGGTCATTCTCGACGAATTCACCTACATCCTGAAGTTCAAGATGGTGGATGAGGACGAAGCCATTGCCTGCTTTCGAAACAGGCCCGAGGCGCTGCACCTTTTGATCACGGGCCGTGATGCCCCACCATCCCTGACCGAAGCTGCCGACCTGGTAACCGAGATGCGTGAGCTCAAACACCCCTTCAAAGTGGGTGTCAAAGCCCAGAAGGGGATTGAATTCTGAATTCAATTCATCGGGAGTTGAGTGGCATCTGAGTTCAATCGCGTCACGACGGGACCAACTCCACCCTGGAGATCGGACTTTGTTGTATTTCGCGGTGGTGTCTTTGCGGTTGACAGCGGCAGCAACATCCTGTATCGTTAGGCGTTATCGTTGCATAACCATCAGGTACTTTACAGTTTAATAGGGAATCCCGTGGGAATCGGGAGCGGTCCCGCCGCTGTGAACGGGGACGAAATCCGGTAAAACCACTGTTGCGCTTGAGGCGTGATGGGAAGGTGCGGAGAGTAGGTCATAACCCGTGAGCCAGAAAACCTGCCTGAGGGGTTTAGGGGAAACCGGTACGAGCGATATCCGGTAAACCGCTGCAGGACCAAGTGAACCAGGGTGCAATCCTTAGAGCAAAGGGCTCTAAGGATTTTTTTTTGGCTTGAAGTCGCGGAGGTTGTTCCATGGGGTTTTGTATGCCCTTGGCTGGTCTGCAGTTGATGGCGAAACGGTGCCGGTGGCCAAAGGGGAGGCGAGGATCATGATGAGGGCGCAGCCGGTTTGCTCAAAGCTGCTTTTGATGACGATGCTGGCAGCCGTCACCTTCCTGCCGGACCAGGCGAAAGCTGATCCCGCGCATGAGACTATCCTGGATGCGATCGTGGTGACCGCTCAGAAACCTGTAAGAAGCGAGGAGACGGGGGATGTCGACCTCGAAGCGACCCCCTCCTTCTACTCGCTCATCACTCGCGACGAATTTGAGGGGAAAGTCGAAAGCCTTGCGGAGGTTATCGAAAAGGAGGCCGGCGTCCAGGTGCGGCAGGCCGGTGGGATGGGAAGTTTTGCAACGGTTTCGATCAGAGGATCATCCAGCGATCAGGTTCTGGTGTTTCTGGACGGGATTCTCTTAAATGACGCAACGGGCGGGGGCGTGGACCTCAGCACGATTGCTCTCTCGGATGTTGAGTCCATCGAGCTTTTCAAGGGCAACACCCCCATGAACTTCGGCAAATCCTCCATCGGCGGGGTGGTCAACATTCGTACTCTGCGTTCCCAAAAGGGGTTGCACGGGAACGTGAGTGCCAGCTATGGATCCTTCAGTACCTGGATGGGTTCCGGGTTTGTAAACCACAAGCCGGGCAAATGGGACTACCTGGTCTCCGCCAGCCGCCTGAAAAGCGATAACGATTTCAAATTTCTGAACGATCGGGGAACCACCTGGAATCCCCGTGATGACCGCGTGGAAAAGCGGCATAACGCGCAATTCACCCAGGACAGCTTTCTGGGTAAGGTGGGGTATGACATCTCGAGCGACACCCGCCTTGATTTCATGGATCAGTGGTTTGCCAAGGATCAGGGTTTGCCGAGCTGGAACAACAGCAGGCGGAACAAGACCAGCCTCAAATCCCAGCGCAACGTATCGAGCTTGAAGCTGACGGCCAACAATCTTGGCCCCTATCGCTTCAATACAAGCAGTTTCTTCGACTACAGCTATCAGGTGGAGGAGTACGACGATTCCAAGGACCAGGTTGGGCTTGGCAAGCAGTATAATCGATATACCACCGAACGCTTCGGGGGGCATTCGGTTCTTGACTGGCATACCTCCTGGAATACCGTCACATTCATGGTGGATGCCCAGCGGGAAACCTACGACCCCAAAGACCTGCTCAATCCCAGGAATCGGCTCAGGGAGAGTTCCCGCAATTCCTTGTCCGCTGGTCTCCAGGACAATCTCTATCTTTGCAAGGACCGGCTGATCATCACCCCTGCGGTTCGCTACAGCCTCACCCAGGACGAACGATCAAGCAGCAGCGACCTGTGGGGAAGGCGTCAGAAGGGGACCACCATCACCGACGGTGCCTTGAACCCTCAGTTGGGCATCAAATACCAGCCGGTTGAGAACCTGACCCTAAAATCAAACATCGGACAGTATGTTCGGGAGCCTTCCTTTTTTGAGCTGTTTGGTGACCGGGGAATCTTTGTCGGGAACCCCGATCTGAAATCGGAGAAGGGTACCAATTTCGACCTGGGTTTCGAGCTTCGCTTCAAGGGCTCCGACGCAGGGATACAAAGCACCAGCCTGGGCCTGGTTTATTTTCATAACCGCGTGGACGACCTCATTACGCGGGTCTACGACGCTCGCGGCATAGGCAAGTCCGTGAACATCTCCAGTTCCCTCATTCGAGGGGCGGAAGGCACTATGAAGGTAGAATTCCTGAAATACTTTCGATTCGTAGGCAATGCCACCTGGCAGAATCCGCTCCAGGAGAGCGAAGTCAAGGCTTTTGACGGTAAGGTCCTGCCCGGTCGATCTCAGGAATCCTACTTGGCAAGAATGGAAGCCTTTTATGGTCCGGTCAAGCTCTACGGCGAATACCTGTTCGAGGATGGGCTGTTCTATGACTCCGCCAATCTCTTGAAAGCCAAGGCAAAGGGGCTGCTCAACTGCGGCGCGACCTTTGTCTACCGTGCGATCACGGTGAACCTCGAGGTCAAGAACGTGGGAGATGAGCAGTACGAGGATTTCAATGGCTATCCCATGCCGGGCCGATCGGCCTACGTGACAGTGCAGTACAAATTTTAGGGGGTTGCCCGAAAGCTCCTGTCGGTCATCTCCAGGAGAGTGTCCAAAGAGTCACTCAATACGTCACCCCAGGCAAGTTTGGAGCCGGGGTCCAGGAGCGGCGAATAAGCCTTTGGTTCAGGCCGGAAGCACGCCGGATGACGATTCGGGATTCATCGAGGGTGAAGAGCCCATGAGACCCCATAATGGTCGAATCGCGACACAGAAAGGTAGTGGTCTTGTGGCAAGGGGAGGAGTGACCGGCATTGGTATTCCGGGAGCAAGCTGGTCGCCCCCGTGGCGGGGGTGATGTTGAACGGGTAACGTTGAGGGATTTCTGCAAAGAAGGAGTGTCAAGATGCGTAACTGTAAAGTAACCTGGGTGTTGTTCGGAGCGTTCATTCTGATGGCCGGTCTTTTTCCGGTCCGTGCGGAGGGCGGTCATGAAGACTTGTCGGCCGGAGCCACGTGGTCGGCAGTCATTGCCGTGGTCGGAGCAGACTACTCGAGTGGCGCCCATGCGGTCGCATCGGTCGACCCTAAAGGGGGGCCTCGTACCATTCAAACCAATCTGCTGCCAACGATTTCGGATATCACGGTGAGATCGTATGGGAGGTACTTTTACCGAATTGAACGATACAATGCCGACAATATCGCCAAGTTTGACATCGACAATCCGGCGGCGCCCATCTGGCAGTATTCGACCATGGGAGGCGATGATTTCGGCTCAAGCAATCCTTTGGACATGATCTTTGTTTCCGCCAAGAAGGCCTATGTCCTGCGCTATGGCTCCACCAAGGCCTGGGTTGTCAATCCCGCTGCGACGGACGAATCCACCTTCAAGAGGCGCACCCTCGACTTGAGTGCCTATGCCGATTCGGACGGTCTTCCCGAGATGTGCAGCGGTGTTATTGCCCAAGGCAAGCTCTTCATCGTGATGCAGCGCCTGAACCGGGACAAGGGTTATGTGCCTTCCAATAGACCGTACGTGGCGGTCTTCGATGTCAAGACCAACAAGGAGATCAATACCGGCAAAGGCCGGAATGGTCTGAAAGGGATTCCGCTTCCGGTAAAGAACCCCAATGCCATTTCATATCTCAGGGCGAACAATACTATCTATGTTCAAGGGGCAGGTATGTATCCCGGTTCAGGGAATCCGAAATATGAATACACGGGCGGAATAATGACAATCAATCCGGATACCTATGAAACAAAAATCATTGTTAACGATGGTACGGCGGCATCGCATCCTTATGGTGCCATTTCCGGCATGGCGGTTGTTTCCAGAGATAAAGGATATTTCGTTGGATATAATGGATGGGGTGACAGCACACTCTACTCGTTCAATCCTACAACAGGAAAAAAGCGAAAGAAGATTGATGCCGTCAGCAACATCAATATAGCCGGTCTTGAATCGTCCGGACGCTCTTATGACAAGAACAAGATGCTCTGGTTGAGCGATGCGACCAACGGCCGAATCATCATCCTGAATACGGTAACGGATACGGTTGATGAATACCTTGCAACTAGCCTCAACCCTCAGAAAGTGGTCTTTGTGAAGCATTGAGATTTGTGCACGTTTCGATGGTTCGATGGAGATCGAGCAGAGTCGCCACGAGCGATACCTGCTGATGGTTGACTGTTACGCATGACCGGAATCGGTTTCACCTCAGCCCATGTGCGCCGTCTTTCGGACGATTGCTGAAACCCTGGTCGCCAAGGAACCGTCCAAATACAACTCCCACGGTTCACAGTGGGCTGTGCCCACCGATAGCTCAACAGGTGGGCAGAGCCCACAAAGCCGCACGGCTGTTGTCCGGGAGTCGATAAGAATTCGAGGCTGAACCATGGTTGAAAAAGAGGCGACCATGAACAGACACCTGAAGATTGCGCTGATCCACCTGGATGTGCAGTATAGAAACCCCGAAGTCAACCGTCGAGAGCTCCTGCGCTTGAATCGGCAAGCGGCGCGCCAGGGGGCTGACATCGTCTTGAACACGGTACTGTCAACCACGGGCTACTCCTTCTCGTCCCGCGAGGACATCGCCCCCTACCTCGAGTCGGAAACGGGAGAGACCATAACCGAACTAGCCGGGATTGCGCGAGACTACGGGAAGTACATCGGCATTGGCCTGGCGGAACGGGATGAGGCTACGGGGATTTTTTACAATAGTGCCGTCGTGATCGGTCCTGACGGCGGGAAGCTTCTCAGGTATAGCAAAATCAATGCGGAAGCTCGCTGGGCCTGTCCGGGCAACCCTCTCCAGGAGAACACCTGCAACACGCCATGGGGACGCATGGGGGTTCTCATCTGTTCCGACACTTACCATGGGCTACTCCCATGAGCCACCGCCCTTCGCGGGGCGGACCTGCTCTGGGTCCCTGCCAACTGGCCGCCGGGCGGTATTGACCCCCGGGAGCTGTGGCGCGCTCGGGTGCTGGAAAACGGGTTTTACCTCCTGGGATGCAACCGGACCGGCCAAGACCGCATCATGAACTGTCGCGAAGCCGTCTACTGTGTTCTGGCGCCCGATGGCAGGGCGCTTTTCACTGGGGCGGCAGAGAAATCAACGGTTTGTTATGCCAACCTTCCCTGGACGAGAAGGGCAGGATCCAAGGCTCCATCCGACGCCGCAGGCTGGCCAGGCGAACGCCGTCCTGGTATCATCCGATCTAGTGTCCATCCGGAAAGGTCAACTTGCTAAAAAAATTACCTAATCCGGCTATTTTTGCTTGAGTTTTTACCAAAACTCCGGCATAGTGAATGATGTAAGAGTTTGATATTTTGAGATAATCAT
>JAPXSS010000017.1:0-35007 GCA_033812955.1 Syntrophobacteraceae bacterium
GGCGTAGAGATGGTAATGCCCGGTGACAACGCGACCTTTGAGGTCAAGCTGATCCAGCCCATCGCCATGGACCAGGGACTTCGTTTCGCCGTCCGCGAAGGCGGCAGGACCGTCGGTGCCGGCGTCGTCACCGAGATACTCGGCAGCTGATCCAATCCAACCAGGGAGAAGAGGTTCGACATTTTATGGCAGACCAGATAGGGCTCCAGTGCACCCAGTGCAAGCGGCGCAACTACGTGACCACCGTCAACAAGAAAAAGCAGCAGAAGAAGCTGGAGAAAATGAAGTACTGCAAGTGGTGCAAGGCCCATACCTTGCACAAGGAAACGAAGTAGTGTAGAATACCTTTCGCGCGCAGGTCCGTGGCTCAATTGGCAGAGCACCGGTCTCCAAAACCGGGGGTTGCAGGTTCGAGTCCTGCCGGGCCTGCCATTATATTCACACCCGGGAGGCCGAATTCTTTATGAAGTGGAAGAGTTTCATCCGCGAGGCGAGAGCAGAACTGAAAAGGGTCACCTGGCCCAGCCGCCAGCAGGTATGGTATTCGACCCTGGTCGTCGTCGCGGTATCCCTTCTGGTAGCGGCCTACCTCGGGATCGTCGACGTGCTTCTGACGGCGGTTTTCTCCAGGGTGATCCGGTAGGGGATCCCTGGCCTGTGGGTTGGAATAAACGTACAGGAGACACTTCCTCGGGAGGACAGGGGGCCGGGTAGGGCCCCCTTTTAGGTGATGATCGACAAGACAGAGAGGCACTGGTACATAATCCAGACCTATTCCGGGTACGAGAACAGGGTCAAGGCCAACCTCCAGCAGCGCATCGCCACGATGGGCATGGACGAGAAGATCTTCCATGTCCTCGTGCCCATCGAGGAAAGGGTCACCGTCAAGGACGGCAAGAGCAAGCGCACCAAGAGGAAGGTCTTCCCCAGCTACGTCCTGGTGGACATGGTCCTCGACGACCAGTCCTGGTACGTCGTTCGTCACACGCCTGGCGTCACGGGTTTCGTGGGGGCCGGGAGCTACCCCATACCGCTCACCGAGCGCGAAGTGAGCGAGATCATGAGCAAGATCGGCAAGGAGCAGATCAAGCCGAAGATCGAGATCGACCTGAAACCCGGCGACGTGGTGCGGGTCAAGGCGGGTCCCTTCGAAGGCCAGGTGGGCCCCGTCACCGAGGTCCTGGAGGACAAGGGCAAGGTCAAGTTCTCCGTCGTGGTCTTCGGCCGCGACACCCTCGTGGAGGCCGACTACACCGACCTTGAAAAGATCTAGGGCAAGACGCCCTTTTTATCGCCCGGCCGCTGCCGGGCCCAAGTAGGAGGGATAATCAGCTAATGGCAAAGAAAGTAATAGCACAGATCAAACTGCAGCTGCCCGCGGGGAAGGCGACACCGGCTCCGCCCGTAGGGCCGGCCCTGGGCCAGCATGGCGTTAACATCATGGAGTTCTGCAAGCAGTTCAACGCCAAGACGGCCGACCAGCCGGGGATGATCATCCCGGCGGTCCTGACGGTCTACGCCGACAGGAGCTTCACCTTCATCCTCAAGACGCCCCCGGCAAGCGTCCTTCTCAAGAAGGCCGCATCGCTCGAAAAGGGCTCCGGCGAGCCCAACAAGGTCAAGGTGGGCAAGGTCACCCTCGACCAGGTCAGGGAGATCGCCGAACTGAAGAAGGTCGACCTCAACGCCAACGACGTGGAGGCCGCCATGGAGATGATCAAGGGCACCGCCGTATCGATGGGCATCGAGGTAGTCTAGCGCCGGCGGCTTTGACCGGCGTATCCGGTGGGAGAGCCCCTGTTGAGGGGTTCGCCAATACCACGGGGAGGGAAAAAGTATCATGAAAAAGAGAAGCAAGAGGTACCGCGCCATCGCCGAGAAGGCGCCCAGGGAACTGCTTGGCAGTCTGAAGGAGGCCATCGAGCAGGCCAGGGAGAACGCCACGGCGAAGTTCGACGAGAGCATGGAGATGCACGTCCGCCTGGGCGTCGACCCCCGGCACGCCGACCAGCAGGTCCGCAGCACCATCGTGCTCCCCCACGGGATAGGCGTGGTGAAGCGGGTCCTGGTCATCGCCGGCGGAGAGAAGGTCAAGGAGGCCCAGGAGGCCGGCGCCGACCTCGTCGGTGGAGAGGACATGGTCCAGAAGATCGAGGGCGGCTGGCTCGACTTCGACGCCGTCATCGCCACGCCGGACATGATGAAGTCCGTAGGCAAACTGGGCAAGATCCTCGGCCCCCGCGGGCTCATGCCCAGCGCCAAGACGGGCACCGTCACCTTCGGCGTGGGCAATGCCGTCAGCGAGATCAAGGCCGGGAAGGTCGAGTTCAGGGTCGACAAGTTCGGCATCATCCACAACGCCTTCGGCAAGGCGGGTTTCCCCGTCGAGAACCTCTACGAGAACGGCAAGGCCCTCCTGAGGGCCATCGTCAGGGCGAAGCCGGCCGCGGCCAAGGGGCAGTACATCAAGAGCCTGGCCGTGACATCGACCATGGGGACCTCCTTCAGAGTGGACCCCAACGCCGCGGTGAAGGAACTCTCCGCCGAATAGGCGCCCCCGGGTTTTTTCCGGGAAAAACTGTTATAATTCTGCCGTTCCATCGACCGCAGACAGCGGGTGCGCACCGACGCGCTTAATGACTTGCCCGCCGAGGTCTGGAAGAACCTGACCCATGTCACAGCCATGTGTCGAGGTCTCCCGGGCCCGGAGGGTCCGGGAGTTTTTTTATGCGAGGAGGTGAATAAATGCCTTCGCAATTGAAGATCGAGCAGGTTGAATCGCTCCGGGAAAAGTTGCAGGAAGCCGAGGCCGTTTTCATATGCGAGTACAGGGGGCTCAACGTAGCCAAGATCACGGCCCTCAGGGCCTCCATCCGCGGCGCCGGCGGAGAGATGAACGTGGCCAAGAACACCCTCATGGGGATAGCACTCCGGGAGGAGTCCATGCCCGTCCCCGACGCGATCATGACCGGCCCCAACTCCTTCACCATCGCCTATTCCGACGCGGCGGCGGTGGCCAAGGTCATCAGGGACTTCTCCAGAGAGAAGGGTAACGAAGCCCTCGTCATCAAGGGAGCAGTCCTGGGGGACGACATCCTCTCCATGGAACAGGTCAGTGCCCTCGCGGACCTGCCTTCGAGGGAGGTACTGCTGGCGCAGCTGGCGGGGACCATGATCGGCCCCGTGAGAGGCCTCGTCACGGTGCTCTCCGGCACCACCCGCGGGCTCGTGACGTGCCTGGAAAGGATAAAGGAACAGAAGGAAGAAAAAGCCGCCTGAAAAACCGACAGGTGTAGATGAAAAAGGAGGAACAGGAAATGACCGCAGCCAAAAAGGCAGCAGAAGGCGAAGAAGAAGTCACCGGAACCACCGAAGCCACCGAAGTGAAGGAAGAGAAGAAACCCGCGAAGAAGGCCGCAGCCAAGGCCCTCTCCAAGGAAGACATCCTCGCCGCCATCGAGGAGATGACCGTGCTCGAACTCTCCGAACTGGTGAAGGCGCTGGAGGACAAGTTCGGCGTGTCCGCCGCGGCCCCGGCCATGGCCATGCCCATGATGGGCATGATGCCCGGCGCCGCCGCCCCCGCTGAGGAGGAGAAGACCGAGTTCGACGTCATCCTGAAGAACACCGGCACGAACAAGATCGCCACCATCAAGGTCGTACGCGAACTGACCGGCCTCGGCCTCAAGGAGGCCAAGGACCTCGTCGACGGCGCCCCCAAGCCCGTCAAGGAAGGCGTCTCCAAGGAAGAGGCCGAGGAGATCAAGAAAAAGATCGAGGAAGCCGGCGCCGACGTGGAACTCAAGTAACCCCGCCCTTCGACCGGAGTGTTTATCAAAAAGGGGGCCTGCATGGCAGGCCCCCTTTTTCGTGCATGAACCTTTATGAACCTTTTTCAAAATGAATTTGAAAGCATTAATGTTCTGGCTATGGCATAAAATTCTTAAAGGTATTACAATCATTTCATGCGAAAAACACCCATTACCTGGTCAAAAAGGATAAGGGGGTTCTCCCTCGTCGAGGTTCTCATCGCGCTCCTGGTCCTCATGATCGCCCTCCTGGCCCTGGCGGGGGTCGTCGTCTCAACGACGATGGTCATGGCCCACACGATCGACAAGGAGAAAGCCGTGAGCCTGGGGGTCGAGACCCTGGACTTCCTGGAGGCTCACTATTGCGGCTGCGACCCTGAGGGTGAAGTCCCCGGCCAACCGGGTGAAGACGACAGGAAATTCAACTGCCTGTCGGACTTCGATAAAACCACCCGAACGATCACCGTTGTTGTCCAGTGGGACGGGGTGCTGGGAAGCAGGGAGGTCACCCTGGAGCGGTTTATCGCTGACCCGAAAATGAAATGATCCTTTTTTTACGGAGACCAGAGGAATGGCCTTGAAAAATATGCCCTTTTTTAAAAAACTGAAGGGTTTCACTCTCACCGAGATCCTCATTGCCGTCCTGATCCTGGGGATCGTCGGCGGGAGCGTCCTGATGCTCGGCCACACCTACATCAAGCACTTCGAGCAGGCCAACGAGATCACCGTGGCCAAGGACCGGGCCACGATGGTCCTCACCTATCTTGAAAAAAGGATCCTCCACGCTGGGCTGGGGATGCCTCTCAAGGCCGAGGAGTTCGAGGCTGCCTTTGAAGGCCTTTGGAACCACCAGGATTTTCAGGGCGAGCAATGGCAAAGACCCGTCCAGGAGCCGGAACCTCCCTCATTCGGCGAGCCATACAGCGAAAGCGAGGTTCTCCTGGTCGCTTATGCCGTACCCACTACAATTTTTTCCATCTCTTCCGGGGATATAAACAACGACGACGGGAACCCGACCCCAATAGAAGTTACGGGCCTGGATGAAGACAAGTTGGCTGAAGATCGGCCTGATCAAACAAAAGGATGGGTAGTATTCCCCTCGAGGGAATGGCCGTTCAAGGTTAAGGCATGGAACAATTTTTCTGATCCCAAAATAATTGAATTATCGGTGAACGGACAAAAGAACTGGTCTGTCATTGAAAACGATAATCTTCACTATGTAAGGTTCATGGAAGCCAAAGTCGAGGATGGGACGTTCAAGGCGAGGGACCTCGCACTCATCAATAAGAAAAGCGGGCTGCAGCCCATAGTCGAGGGGGTCCTTGACTGCAGGTTCACGCTCGACAATAATGGCCTGCTCGCCGTGTCGGTTCTCGCCCGGGGCAACAAGAAATACACGGGGTTTGTAACGCCCGAGGAGGTGCCTCGCTACTGGGGCACGGTTAAGGGCGAATGGAGAAAATACCACCTGGTCGCCTTGACCAGGGGATGGAGGATCAGGAATTGGAGGCCGGAATGATCCCCTTGCGGAAAAGGAAAGCCATGGCCCTGCCCTTGACGCTGATCTTCCTGCTCGTCGGGGCCGTGCTGGTTGGGACGGCCCTTTACGTCGTGGAGAACATTCACTGCTCCTCCAGGTGCGTGGTCACGGAGGCCCAACTCTACAATGCGGCCCAAGCGGGATTGGAAAGAGGGAAGGTAGCCCTCTGGGAAAACAGGAACGACCTCAAGACCGGCCCATTGATGTACAGCGGGAACATTACAGCGGTTTACGCGCAGAAAAGCAACGGCACATCCTTGGGTCCGATAGAGCTTACTGTCGATCCTGGTATTTCCGTCGAAGTCCTTATCTTTGACTGTAATTATGAGCTCTCTACTGGTTCTTTCAGCGGTCTTTCCGATGAGGAGAGGAAACTCCTCCCCCCGCGTTTCCCCGGAGGAACCGGTGAGGGGACAGGGGGGACATCGGGTCTTCCCGGAGGGACATCCGCCATAATCGACCCCGGCAGATTCCTGCCTTTTGGCGGCGGGGCGGGGGAGAGAAGGTTTGTCATTCGTTCCAGCGCCTCAAAGGATGGCAAAGATTTTGAGATCGAGTCGATGGTGGTGGTGAAGAAATGAGAAAGAGAATAATTCCTTTCGATAGAATTGGTGCCCTGCTCGGTCGATTGATCCTACCAACCGCCCTTCTAGTAGCCGTGTCTTTTTTCCTGGTTTCTCCAGCCTTTGCGAAAACTGTTGGAATAACAGTCACCATTTACCCTGAAGAAGTAAGAGACTACGCAAGATTCATAATCCAAGGACAGGAATACAGATCGGGTTCTACGGCTTCAGTGGAGAGCAGTACAAATTACCCCATTTCCTTTACCCAGGTCCCGGGATGGAAGGCGCCGAAAGATGATGTAATTACGGTCAAAAACAGGGATATTTCATGGCCGGGGGATGATCGGTCCAAATCGACCTATGAACAATTGGAGGAAGTTCCGGGGATAGTAATTCATGGTAAATCTAAGTGGCCGTTGTGGCCTAGAACATCCTCGAACGCGAATGTCTGGGAACCTTACTCTTTTACGAGCATAGGCCGTGATGTCGTCTCCTGGGTTACTTTCGAACCGATGCTGAACAACCCCTTCTTCTGGCTTTCGGACCTGAGGTTTGTCATAAGGACAGGTGAACTACAGTATGCGAGCGTCAGGCCGGGTTTCGACAGGATCTCACAGCAATACAAATATATCGCTGGGGATGACTTGAGAAGTTTCCCTTCCTCACTTGAGGATATCCAAGATGACCTCAGAGAATACGCGGTAATTCCCTCTTTTGAGTCAAACTGGATGACCTTTACCGAAAATGACGTTCCTCAGGTCTTCCCCAACCAGGATTTCAGCGATTCGTGGTTCTCCTTCAACGATTGGATGGATTTCCTCAGGGGCGATGCGGGTTTCAAACTTGAGGACTCCGGCCATGCGCCTCCCTTGACGATGTGGGCCGAGGACAGTTGGCTCTCCTTTTTTGTGGATAGAAATTCGGTGCCTTCCGCCTGGATCGACGAAAACGGCAAAGGTAAGGTCTTCGTTTTTCTTCCGACGAACCAGGGGGTTTTGAACTGCTTCGAAATATCCGACGACCCGGATAACGCCGGCGCCGACCGAGTCTGGTCGCTGACACCCTTTCCTGCCTTCCAGCAGACTGTCTACAACCAAGTTTATCCCCATCAAAGCAATGGGAAATTTTCAAGACTGACTCTTCTCGACGGCCCTGTCTATGTCCATGACCTCCAGGATAAAAATGGGAAATGGAAGCGGATACTGGTGGGTTCGACAGGGTTGGGGACGGAACAGGTCAACAAGTTGGGAACCGCCTGGATAGCGGAGGGAGCCCCGGCACCCGGAGCATCCCCCGGTATCACAGGAGATAGCCAGGTGTTTGGGATCTACGCTATTGATGTTACTGATCCCCTTGACCCTCAACCTCTTTGGTCGGTAACAAACATAAACTGCATCCGTTCCGGCGGCGCAACCGTCAAAAGACTCGACATTGTTTCTCCCCGTGTGGATACAGGGTCAGCCGATTTCGCCGCTTACGAAGACGTCAACTTCATGACTTCCAAACCCCTGATCGGCTTTACTGAAACTTCTGAAGGGTCCAGAACCTGGCATTTGCTTCTTGTTACTATCGACAAGGAAGGTCAATACTTGTGGATAAATGCCGACCCGTTGACTGGAGAGGTTCTAACCAGTGGGAATTTTGTCGGTTTTCAAGGTGAGCCCCTGGAATGTTTACCCGGTGAAGACACACGGAGGATACCGTCCGGGTTCAACCACGAGAACTGGTATCCCTCCAGGATACTTGCAGCCTATCCGGGCGAAGGCGGGTTGCCTGTCCTGAGCGACGTGTACATTTACCTGTCAAACGGGACCTTCTATTCATGGGACCTGAACGGGTACGACTGGAGGTACGTGGGTTCCACCGCTCCCAAACCTTCAAAGATCTTCAATGTTTATACCAATCCCAGTCATCAGATCCCCGCCCCTCCAATAACGGACTTTGACATCGCCTACATAGGAGGCGACACTTTCCTCGCGGCCACGGCCCCGCTTACCTATCCGGGTTACGGCCAGTCACACGATACTTACGGTCTCCTGATCATTAACCTATCCAGGATCCAAAGGGAAGGAATAACCGAACTGAACACCCAGGGGGCGCAGGGGCAATCGGGGGATACGAAGCTCCGTCTATTGGAAACAGGGGTCGCCATGATACAACTGCAGACGGGGCACGGCGCTCATGCCTATGACTTTGAACAACTGGCAGCTTCCCCGATTTTCGTGGACTACCGCCTCTTCCAGGCCCTTTACAGTACTGATGCTACACTGAGCCGCCTTTACACTCTCGATATGGCTTATATTGCAGGCTTGACGAGAAAAAAGGGTAACGTCAGCCTCCCAGACGACGCGTATCTTGACGATCCTGATAATGCTTTTACCGCGATGTTCGTCGACTCTGAGGGGAACCTGGTCATCCTGGACGAGGAAGGCAATGTGGTCAAAGTACTGGAGGATGTTCTTAACTTCGACGAAACTGGAACGGGGGCTGGTTCGACAGGAAGTAGCGGTGTAACGGCCATTTATTGGAAAAGCCTGTAAAATAGCACCATGCATATCGACGCGCACGTACACGTATATCCGCCTGAGATAGAGAAGAACTGGAAAAAGATCGCCGAGACGGAGCCTCACTTCGGCACTCTTTGTGCCGGCAAGGCCCACAAGTGGGGGACCGTCGAGGCCGTCGTCGCCCAAATGGAGATCGACGGGCTGGACCAGGCCTGGGTCATGGGAGTTGCCTTCCGCGACCCGGGCCTTTGCCGTCTTTGCAACGACTACGTTATGGAGGCCCTGAAGAAGTACCCGGGAAAGATCCGGGGCCTGGCGGTGGTGAACCCCCTCACCCGGGACTTCGAAAAGGAGATAGTCCGCTGCCGCGAGGCGGGCTTCATCGGCGTGGGCGAACTCCTGCCCTACGGCCAGGTCTTTGACATCTCCGACAGCCGCGAGACCTGGCGGCTGGCCGCGGCCTGCCAGGAGAATGGCCTCTTCCTGCTGCTCCACGTGGCCGAGCCCGTGGGGAGGGATTACCCCGGCAAGGGCGGCATGGGACCCCGGGAGGCCGCCGCCTTCTGCGAGAACCACCCCGAGGTGCAGGTCCTCTTCGCCCACATGGGAGGTGGCCTCTGGGCCTACGAGACCATGCGGTGCATGAAGCTGGTCCTGGAGAACGCCTGGTACGACACCGCCGCCGCGCCCTTTCTCTTCGGCCCGGAGGTCTTCCGCGCCGCCGTCGCGGCCGGGGCGGGCGGCAAGATCATCTACGGGAGCGACTTCCCCCTGCTCTGCGCCGACCGGTACGAGAAGATGTTCCTTGCTTCCGGCCTCGACGAGGAGGCCCTGTCAAGGATCAGGGGGGGCAACGCCCTGGCCCTGCTCGAAAAGGCGCGCTCCTTCTCCGGCTTGGGTTAAGGTTCGTCCTTCGCCCGCTGATGCCGTCTCCGCCGGTTGTGTTTCACCGTCCGCCGGAGCCCCTCGGCGGCTTTTTCTCTTCCCCCGTTCCTGTTATCCTATTCCCGTTTCAAGGCCCGACGAAAGGGGACGTTCAATGAAGACCCACACGGAATACCTATGGTTCGAGACCAGGAAGAGGAAGGAACTGGTCCGGATCACCGGGGACCTGGAAGCCATCCTGGAGAGGAGCGGCGTGACCGACGGGATGATGCTCCTTTCGGCCATGCACATCACCTCGGGCATCATCGTGAACGACGACGAGCCGGGGCTCCACCGGGACATCCTCGAGTGGCTGGAGAAGACCGCCCCCGAGGACCCGTCCTACGCCCACCACCGCACGGGGGAGGACAACGCCGACGCCCACCTCAAGCGCATCCTGGTACACCACCAGGCGATACTGCCCGTGACGGGCGGCAAACTTGACCTTGGGCCCTGGGAGCAGTGCTTTTACGCGGAATTCGACGGCCGCCGCAGGAAGCGCGTGGTCGTCAAGGTCATGGGGGTATGAAGGTATGATCAAACTGACGGTTATCGTGACGACGGTCCTGCTGGCTGTTCTTCTTCTTTCCCGCCCGTCCTTCGCAGGTGAGGGGAGCCTCATCCCGATGGAGGACTTCTTCAGGAACCCGGAAAAAAGCGGCTTCCGGATCTCCCCCGACGGGACGCGGATCTCCTGGCGGGCGCCCTGGGAGCGGCGGCTCAACATCTTCGTCCAGAAGATCGGCGAGGAGGAGGCCACGCGGGTCACCTCGGCGACGGAGAGGGACATCCTGGGCTACTTCTGGTCCGGCAACGACCGCATCCTTTACCTTCAGGACTCCGGCGGGGATGAGAATTACCACCTCTTCGCCGTCGACGCCGGCGGCTCCGGGGCGAAGGACCTCACCCCCTTCGAGGGCGTCCGGGTCACCATCGTGGACCCCCTGGAGGAGATCGACGACGAGGTCCTCATCGGGATGAACCGCCGGGACCCGAGGGTCTTCGACGTCTTCCGCCTGAACATCGACACCGGTGAACTGACCCTCGTCCAGGAGAACCCCGGGGACATCGAAGGCTGGGTGACCGACCACGAGGGCAAACTGCGGGCCGCCATCAGAACCGACGGCGTGAACCAGTCCCTCCTCTACAGGGACCGGGAAGAGGACGAGTTCAGGACCCTCCTCACCACCGACTTCAGGGAGACTGTCGACCCCCTCTTCTTCACCTTCGACGACAAAAAACTCTACGTCTCCTCCAACCTCGGCAGGGACAAGTCGGCCATCTACGTCTTCGACCCCGCCAAGGCGGCCAACGAGGAACTGGTCTTCGAGCACCCCGAGGTGGACGTCTACGGTCTCATGCAGTCGAAAAAGCGGAAGGTCATCACCGGCGTGGCCTACGTCACCGACCGGGCGAGGTACCATTTCTTCGACCGGGAACGGGCCGACCTCCAGGATGAACTGGAGTCCCGCCTCCCCGGGAGGGAGGTCACGGTGACCTCCATGAGCAAGGACGAGGAGAGGGTCCTCGTGCACGCCGGGGGCGACCGGACCCAGGGGGCCTACTACTTTTACGACCGGACGACGGGGGACTTCCGCGAACTGGCCCAGCTGAGCCCCTGGCTCAACGAGGATGAACTGGCCCCCATGAAGCCCGTGCAGTACACCGCCCGGGATGGCCTGGTCATCCACGGCTACCTGACCCTGCCGGCCCACAGCGACGGGAAGAACCTCCCTGTGGTGATCAACCCCCACGGCGGCCCCTGGGCGCGGGACTCCTGGGGGTACGACAGCGAGGTCCAGTTCCTGGCAAGCCGGGGACTGGCGGTGCTCCAGATGAACTTCCGCGGCTCCACCGGCTATGGGCGGGCCTTCTGGGAGGCCGGTTTCAAACAGTGGGGGAGGGCGATGCAGGACGATATCACCGACGGGGTCCAGTGGCTCATTGACCAGGGCATAGCCGACCCGAAGAGGGTGGGCATCTACGGCGGCTCCTACGGCGGGTACGCCGTCCTGGCGGGCCTTGCCTTCACGCCTGACCTCTACGCCTGCGGAGTGGACTACGTGGGGGTCTCCAACATCTTCACCCTCCTCGAGACGATCCCCCCTTACTGGGAACTGGGCCGCAAAATGATGTACGTGCAGATCGGCGACCCCGAAAAGGATAAGGACCTCCTCGAGGCGGCCTCGCCGGTCTTCCACGCCGACAGGATCAAGGCGCCCCTCTTCGTCGCCCAGGGGGCCAACGACCCCAGGGTGAAAAAGGCCGAATCGGACCAGATCGTAGAGGCCCTGCGGAAAAGAGGAGTGGACGTGGAATACATGGTCAAGGACAACGAGGGCCACGGCTTCCTCAACGAGGAAAACCGCTTCGACTTCTACCGCGCGATGGAGCGCTTCTTCTCCAAGCACCTCGGCAGCCTGTCGGAGCAGTAGGGCTTGTCCCGGCGGAGTTCCTGACAGGAAAGGGCGGAACCCATAGCATGAGGTGGGTTCCGCTTATTATTGTCAACTCAAGCAAGCTTAACTTGACATTTATCAAAGGAACCCATAGTATTTCTATGGGTTGACCTATAAAAAGTCAAGGAAGCTGAAGATGAAGCATGATGAGTTTTTTCGAAAGCACCCTGTCTTCAACGGGCAAGATCTGGCAGAGCACTTGCTTTCCCGCGGCGTAGCCGGTGGCCGAGCGCGGGAGGCGCTACTGGCGTACTACCGGAAGGCTGGGCGGGTCGTTCGGATACGGCGCGGGCTGTATGCCGTCGTCCCGGCGGGGGCCGATGCCGGTTCGTACCCGGTCGATCCGTTTCTCATCGCCTCTAAGCTGACGCCGGATTCGGTGTTATCCCACCATACGGCGCTGGAGTTCCATGGAAAGGCCTATTCTGTCCATACCCACCTCACGTACTCGACATCCCAGCCGCCGGAGCCCCTGACGTTCCGCTCCCATGTTTTCAAAGGGACCCGGTTTCCCCGAGCCCTCCTCCGCGAAAGGAAAGGGTTTATCAATGTTTCGATCGCGGATCGCGCCGGCATGAGGCTGCGGGTCACAAACTTCGAGCGGACATTGGTGGACGTTCTGGATCGCCCCGGCCTTTCGGGAAGTTGGGAAGAGATCTGGCGGTCGCTGGAGTCCGTCGAATTCTTCGATCTCGACAAGGTCGTTGAGTACGCGCTCCTCCTAGGGAACGCTACCACCGCCGCGAAGGTGGGCTTTTTTCTGGAACAGCACCGCGAAACATTGATGGTGGAGGACCGTCACCTCAAGGAGCTCCAGGTTCTGCGGCCCCGGCAACCGCATTACCTGGACCGATCCCGGCGGACATCCGGCCTCCTCCTGTCGGCATGGAACCTGGTGGTCCCCAGAGAAGTGCTTGAACGGGCGTGGGAGGCAGTTCTATGAAGATATCCCCGGAAACGCTCGCCATAGAGGCTGAAGAGACCGGTTTCAGGCCGGGAATGCTTGAAAAGGTCGCCCACCTGCTTGGATTACTGGAGTCCTTGCGAAGCCACCCATTTCTCAAAGATAAGTTGGTTCTCAAAGGCGGCACAGCCTTGAACCTTTTCGTCTTTGAAGTGCCCCGGCTCTCCGTCGACATTGATCTGAACTACGTAGGAATTGAAGAACGTGACGGCATGCTTGCCGAACGGCCCAAGGTCGAGCAGGCTGTCCATGCAGTCTTCGCCCGGGAGGGCTTCATCGTCAGGCGGATGCCTGTTGAGCACGCCGGGGGCAAGTGGTCATTGCGGTATGAAAGCGCTCTCGGCAGGAGCGGTAACCTGGAAGTGGATATCAATTACATGTTCCGTTTACCCCTTTGGCCTGTTACGACCTGCGATTCTCACCCCATCGGCACCCGGCAGGCTACGGGGATACCCTTGCTGGATCAACATGAACTGGCTGCAGGGAAACTCGCTGCGTTATTTGCTCGCAGACAGGCTCGAGACCTGTTCGACAGCCACCGGATCCTCCGAATGGGCAACCTCGATCTGCCTCGTCTTCGCGTAGGATTTGTGGTCTATGGAGCTATGATCAGGAAGGATTGGAGGACCATATCCCTGGACGATGTGGATTTCGAAGCCATGGAATTGGTCAGGCAGTTGGTTCCCACGCTCCGTACCAATCCAGCAAAGACCCCATCGGGATCAGCAGAATACGGGGCACGCCTTGTGAGGGAATGTCGGGAAAGCCTGACGGCCTTGCTGCCCTTCACGGACTCTGAGCACCACTTTTTGGATCTGTTGCTGGACCGGGGAGTGATCGACCCTACGCTCTTGACAGCCGACGAATCTCTTCAGCGACGCATAAAATCACAGCCACTGCTTGAGTGGAAGGCACTCAACGTTCGACAGCATAAAGGAATATGAAGTAAAAAAGGTGTCCTAAGTCAAACACGCTGTGGCAAGATACGTACTTTCCCTCGGTCGCTTCGAATCCTTTTTAAGAAGTTGGGTTTGTTCCGCTTGCTCCGCCAGCATGCGGGCCAGCGAAAGGGCCATCTCGGAATCGTCGGTCGGCTGCCCAGCGATAGTGCCCCAAGAGCCTCCGTCGGCCAGTTCACGGACGCCTCCCGGGTATTCCCGCCGGATATCCTCGGGTGTCCGGAACTCCACGAGACTGCCTAGGGCATCTCCAGCAAGCTGGCCAAGAAGGCATCCCTGGGCTCGATCAATCTGCATAAGTCACCCCCACGGCCTGCAGGAGCTGCTCTCGGATCTCCCTCGCCGTCGCACCGAGGTCCACGGTGGCGAACCGGATCTCGTGATTCTGGATGACGACGAATTCATTCACATTTTCGTCCACCGAGGGGTGGAGGAGCAGGCCCGAGGCATCATCCCACAGGGGGTCGCCGCTGCCTTCCTGGGACCTCAGATAGGTGTAGACCTGGTAGATGTACCCGCTGCGCAGCGTTTCTTCCTTATGCCAGCCGCTGGTGAGCAGGGAGTTGAACTTCGTATCGATGACGATGCGCCGTTCCTCACCGCGGTGTTCGAGGGTGATGTCGGTCTGCATCGAGGGGAGGATCCTGTCTATGCCCTCACTCTGGCTTTCGATCTGCCAGCGGATCTTTCGTCCCGCCTCGACGCGCCACCCCTTTTTGGAAAGCACCACATCGTAGAAGCCGGCGATCCCTTTTTCAAAGAGCCTCCGAACCCAGGTTATTTCCCTCTCCGGCGACGACAGGTGTTTAGTGCCCGCCGCTTCTGTCGGCAGGGCAAGGTTCAGGGCCAGGTGGGCCGCGGCGACCATGGGCCGGTCACCCGCGTCGTGCCTGCCGAAGCGGTCGATGGAGACCTCGCTTCGGCTCGGGCGTTCTCCGGTCACGCCCATGTTTCTCAAGCTCATAGCCAGCGTCTGGCAACGTCGAGCCAGGGGCCTTGTGCAAAGGACCTTGGATATCTCTTCCAGGGCCGCCCTGACATAGCGGTTCCGGGCTGTATTGATGGTCAGTTCGTCGAACCGGCAAGCGACCTTTGCGCGTTCCAGCAGCCGATGGCTTTCAGTGTGCAGTAGGTCGATGCGCCCTCGCACGCGGCCAAGCACCGCTTCCCTCCACTGGTAGCCATAACTCAGGTTGCGCTTGATGCGTCGCTCGACGCGATGGCAAAGCATTTCCGCAACCAGGTCAGGGATGTCATCAGGGTTTTCTTCCACGGCGACCCTCGCTATTTCGAGGTCCCTGAACAGATTCGAGGCATAAAGCATGAGAAGCCAAAGGTTGCGCACGGGGATGCGGCCGATAAGGCCGATCTCTTCGCGGGTGCCTTTCATCGGGTCGGCCGCTGCGATCGTCACGGTCATAATTCTTTCAGCAAGAGTTCTTTCATCTCCCGGGACTTCTCAGGGTTGTCAAACCAGTATTCATCGAGTAGCGGTCCTATTTCGCTATTGACCACCTGGCGGAACCATTCCCAGCCGTCGTCGATGGGCTTCCCAAAGGGCGGTGTGACGTAGCTGTGCCCCACCCGGAATTGGGGGCCAAGGCCGGGATCGGCTGAAATGGACCCGTTTAGAGCGTTGAGGCGTTTCTCGATCTCCAGGAGGATCTCCCGCTCAACACCGCATACGGTTCGGACGTATTCGTGCCAGGGTTCACCGAAAACGGGCTCCAGGTCGACGAAGGCGAAGCGGCGGCGCAACGCCAGGTCGACCAAAGCGATGGAGCGGTCGGCAAGGTTCATTGTGCCGATCACGTAGAGGTTGTCCGGGATAAAAACGCGCTCGTCTTCAGTCCGTTTGTAAGTAAGCTCCAGGGCGTCCGTGGGTGTCCTCTTGTCCGCCTCGAGCAGGGTCAGCATCTCGCCGAAGATCTGCGCCGGGTTCCCGCGGTTGATCTCCTCGATGACGATGACATAGCCTGAATCCGGGTCTTTCCTGGCCGCTTCAATCATCTCCAGGAAGGGTCCATCCACCAGTGTAAGTCTGCCGTCTCCCGCCGGCCGCCAGCCGCGAACGAAATCCTCGTAAGAAAGGTTCGGGTGGAACTGCACTGCCCGGACCTTGCCATCGTCACGCTGTCCCACCAAGGCGAAGGCCAGCCGTTTGGCCAGCCAGGTCTTCCCAGTGCCGGGAGGCCCCTGGAGGATCAGGTTTTTCTTGGTCTCTAGGCGCTCGATTATTTTCGTAAGTTTATCCCCGTCGATGAAGCACCCGTCGGCGAGGATGTCTTCGATAGAGAAAGACTTGATAGGGGGCGCAGCGGACGCCTCTTCCGGCAAAACCATTGCTTCCTTATCCGGGGCGTCCCGTTCGATGACATCCCGTGTGGCTGGTTTCCTTTTTCCTTTGAAATTCCAGGCGGCGTGGGATAGTTCGGGAAATGAATGGACAGGGTAAGCTTCTTCCTGGAATCGGTCCTTAAGGGTGTCTCGCAACTGGAGATAATCAGAGGCGGTACAGCACCCCTTGGGACTTTTTTGGGTGATTCGGATGTTGAGTTTCTCCTTCATGTAATCCTGGGAGCAAGAATCAAGGGTCAGATAATCCCAGGGTCGGATCCAGTACAGCCCCATGGTTAGGTTCCACTTCACGAGAAAACGGGATGTTGCGTCGTCAAAGGCTGTTGCAAATGCAGTCCGTGCCGCGGGGTCCTCCGACCCCGCGAAAGCGATCCCCCGGGCGAATACCTCCCAGAGAACATCGATGTCATCTGGTTGCCGTTGATACTCGTACCCGAAAAATTTAGACATCTTTTTATTCAGAAACGGGATCCCCTCAAAAGTAGTCGGGACTGGCTCAGACACCCCAAGCAGGGTTGCCAGTTCCCTCGCAATAGCTTTATGGTTGTCTTCGGTGAGCCCACGGTTGAACAGGCCTATAGTGGTGAAGGGGCAGATGTCACTCAGGGGCTTAAAGGAACCGTCGGAGGTTTTGTCTTGCAGGTGGCTGAAGCCTTTCAACTTTGGGGCAATACCGTAAATCCCGGCGACTAGCTCTTTCCTCCTGTCCCGATAAGTAAGGAGTTTGTCGGCAAAGGCCTCATAAAAGCGGGTCCATTTGAATAGGGGCTCATCAGCGGTACTATCACTGGAGCGTCCTCGCTGGAGAGGATCGTTGCTGGACCGTTCAATACCTTGCGCCTTTTCTTCTTCCGGGTTCATGTCAGGCCTCCTTTACCGGCTCAAAGCCATTCCAGGGCCACCGCGGCGCTTTGAATAACCAGAGCGGTACTTGATCTTCCGCACGTCCCACTTGGTCATCCCCCGGGGTTTACTGGTTCGAGGTTTCCTCCTGCCGGCCTACCATTCTCTCTGGATGACTTTTGTCCATTTCCAGTCCATGAGACCTGAAAGGTGTCGCAAGTCCTGTCGCGAGTTTGTCGCAAGTTGGGAAGAAACATTGTCGTGAACGTGTCGCAAAGATCAGCCCTCTCCAGAGAACCAGTAGCGCAGTGGGTTGGTTCATCCTCGGTCTCTTTGGGGACCCTGGTCCTCTCGTCCCAGGTCACCATGAGGCAATGACCACCCGATTAGTCCATCCCTACCCTGTGTCGGTGCTTAAAACGCAGCTTCGCCAACTGTAATGGGGCCTGAACACGTTTTACCAGCCTCGTCGAGTTAGCCATCAGTATTCTTTGCCCAGTTTTTGGGCCTTGACTTTATTGGCAAAAACTGCGTTTCCTTCACTTGGCCTCGGTGTTCTATTCAAGATACAAGCGCCCAGATAGGCCGAGGTCTTCAAGTATCTGCTTGAGGTCAGCTTCAAATGTTCTTTCGAACTGCCCGTCGATGGTTACCGTAAAATCGATACCAATTCTAAGGTCTTTGCCACTCCGTAGCTTAGGCAAGATCTTGGTCCCAAGGCGATTCCAGATTTCCGGCGGGACATCCCCATGGATCCGCAATGTCTTTGTGCCAGGACCTGGTACAGGTTCTGGCTCTGGTCCGGGCCCAGGCTCCGACACTGGCACTGGCGTTGGACTCGGTTCAGTGTCACCCGGTGGGACAGGTCCTGAAGGGGTCTTCAATTCAATTGCCTTGTTTTTTAAGAGCAAGAAGACCTCGGATTCGAAAGTGACATCCGCTGGATCGGTGAACTCTTTAAAAAGCACACGTTCATAGGTACCGTCAGATTTCAGGCCAGAAGCTAACCCGAAGTCACCCCTTGTAACGAACTCGACAATTCTGCTTTTAAGGATCGCATCTGGATCAAGCAGGCGAGTTAGCGATCCATTCAGGAAGCTTTGCCTGAGGCTTGAGAGTGGCCAGGCACCTGATTCCCTTAATGCTGGAGGCCAGTTCCTCTCGATGTAGCCGGCACCGACGGATTCATTTAGCAAGGCTTGAGATTTCAGTGCTGTGATCACGCGCCCGCAAAGGGTTTCACTACTGCTTGAATGCCCTGCTCCAAGATCGATGACCTTAAGACCATCCGCTTCCTGCTGATCAGCAATAACCACAAACCGGTATCCTCCCCAGACTTCGTCCTTGGCGGCCTCTTCAGCATCAGACACCTTGGCCTGAAGTTCGGCCCGATCACTGCGGTCGAAGTCGCTGCCGAGGGTTCCCTCTGCGATTTCCTTGGCTACCCGCTTCCAGGCGAGCCACAACTCCACTTTTTCCCTGAGATCACCCCCAGGCTTCTTTACGCACCATACGAGTGATCCCGGGTAGAGCCTCGGTGACTTCCCGCGCTGCCGGTTCCATTCCGAAATCTTCAATTGCAGTGGGCCGGCACCCGACCATTCAGATTCCGGTTCGACCACAACAAGTGTGAGTTTCGGCGTGTCCTGTACGGAGGCTCCATCGGCCGGGAAGGGCACAATCGGAAGGCCAGCCCCCCGGTCAAACTCTTTTTGAACTAGCAGCCGCATGGCAGGCTTGATTTCAGTTTCTTCGTCCAACGAGGCCCTGCGATCGTTCACCACCTTTTTCATGGTGGCTTGGTGGCTGATCTTGAAGCCGTCCGAACCGACCCGACGGAAAAAGTAAGATTTGTCTTCAAGACTGAAGGCTGCCATGTCCACTGATGTCGTATCGACTTCCGGCTCCCCCAGGGCGAACCTCAGTTCCGGCAGATACGCCACCTTATCAATCTGCCCACCGGAAGATTCAAACAGAATGGTAGTTGCCACGCGCCGATGAATGTTCCGTAAAGCACCCTTTGTATCCGCATCCAGAGCCCTGGCGTGAGATTGTGCTCCCGAAATGTCAGAATCGATGGCAGCCACGAGCCGGGATTCGCCCAATTGTCCGAGCACAACGCTTCGGAACTCGGGGACTTCCAGGGGCGCTGACCCCAGGGTTATCAGCGGTTCTCGCCGGGCTTCAGTGAACCCGGTACGATATGCCCAAGAGATCCATTGCGCAAACATTGCGAGAGTCCCGCGGGTTTGCTGATACTGCGGAAGAGCCTGCCATTTGCGCTGGAAAACCGAAAGGGTTGCCGGATGGAAGGGGTAGCAAACCTCAAAACGACTGCGCAGATATTCTCTCGCTTTGACTTCTGTTGTAGCGCTATCCACGGCCGTCCATTCCGGCGGTAGTTGTGCGCGGCGTTCAAAACACCAGTCTGCGTATGTTTTGCAAACCGATTTCCTTACACGTTCGCTACCGATCTCCTCAAATAGTCGACGGCGAACCACTTCGCTGATCTCGGTTTCATCGTTGGCGATGAGGTCCTTCGCCACCCGGCGGACAACCTTTGTTATCTTATCCTGCCACTGCATATCCCAGTCGGTCATCTCGACCTGGCTGCGCGGCAGGCTGATCACCGCTGTGCCCTGTGTGGTGCCGGTGGTTGCCACTGTCAGGTTCTGAATGAAGGCATGGAACTGATCCGCCATGCTTCGATGTCGATTTAAAAAGTTCAAAACCTCGTCGAAAAGAAGGAGCACAGGTCTGCCCGCCGCTTTAAAAACGCGGGTAAGGGCATCTGTTCCGGGCGCCGTCGTTTTGGCCATGTCCCCCAGTTCCCGGATCCCCTCATTCCCGGCAAGTTGCCGGGCCACATCGATCCAGGGTGTTTCACGACCATCCTGGGGGTCCCAGGCGTTGCCTACAAAGACGGCGACACGCGCCTCCGGCACGATTTTGAGGCCCACTTCCGAAAGCAGAGCCCTTACTCCGGGGTATTCCTCTGCTTTCTTCCCATTGGTTGCCAGGTGATAAAGTGCCGTGAGTGTGTGGGTTTTACCGCCGCCAAATTGAGTGATCAGGGTCATGACCGGTGCGGTGTTCACCGTCTCACCGGCGAGCCGGCGCAGCGCCATGCCGGCGTGTTCTCGGAGTGCCCGTGTAAAGCAGGTGCGGCTGAAGAATTTTTCCGGTTCCCGGTAATCTTCAGGGGCGGTTCCGGCAATGACCTGCTCAAGGTGGATGGCAAATTCATCCGGGTTGAAGGAGCGGCCCTCACGAACTTCCTTACGCGGCGTTGCAATTCTGTACCATGGTTCCATCAAAAAGCCTCCCTATCAGCAAAGAGGGGCGGAGAACAAAGAGAAATCATAAAAACCTCTTTGTGTAATTTATGTTTCCGTGGTGCATGTTTACCTCGGCGCAGCCAGAAGCATCGCGTCCAGTAATCGTTTTTCTTCACTTCCTGTGGGATAAAGGGCCGACAATGCATTGGCCAGTCGAAGAAAATCGGGACCGCGTTCTTGCTCAGCCTTGATGAGAATACGCAAGGCATTTGCCTGCCCGCCCGCCTGAAGCAGCATTGCTGCATGAACCCGGTCGAGTGTGGTGGCTTCCTGCATCACACCACCCTCAAGGGCCGAGGCACCCAGGGTTGCTTTACGACGGTCACGAATCCTGGGAGCCTGTTTCTTTTCGAATTCAGGGAGGAGCAGTTGTTGATCCTTCTCATGGGTATAATGCTCGATCAAATCCACGACAGCTTCGGTGCCATCATCACCGAAAAGCTGCCTGGACCGTTCTGAGACCGCCATGAGCCGAACTACGCCTTTTTTGGTCTCTATGATCCGGCCCTCCCACTTGGGAAGGGCAATGCCCAAAGGCTGGGCAAAACGGCGGACCACATCGAAGACCAGGCTGTAGCCTTTGGCCTTACCCTTCGGGGTCTCTTCTTCATCATCATCAACTTCCGAATTCTCTTCGGGATCAACATCGTGTGCGACACTGGAGCCCGTGCCGTTTTGGCCATTGGTACTTTGAAGCGTCCAGAGGAAAAGGGCAGTTAAACGTGCATCCTCTTCCAGGACTCCCGCCATCCCATTTCGAGCACGGGCCTCATCGGTTCCAAGGATTTGCTCAAGGGCCGTTCGCCCAACAACCTCCCAGACCTTTTCCAGGTATTCGGCCAGCTTAACTTCGCTGCCGTCGGCGTTTTCAACCCTGCTGTAACGACTGAATATCTCCAATGCAGGGCCAATGCAGGCAAAGACCAGATCTGCGCCGCGAATACCTTCGCCTTGGAGGCGTTCCATCCAGTCGCCGACGCGTTTGGGCAATTCCCGCAGAACATCACCCCAGTCGCCAACGGGTGCGTCTTCGGGACGCGGACGACAGACTAGGTGGACGCTGGTAGCTAGAGCGGCTGAATCTTGAGAGCGTAACCTACCAGGTCTCTCGGTAGCGATTGGCCAAGAGCCGGTGATTGTCCAACCTCCCCGAATCATGCCAGAAAGGAGTGCTTCCCAGCCTTCAGTAGTTTTGTGTGCGAAAACGACAGAGCCAATGCCATCTTCCTTGAGGAGTCGGCGACCTTCAGCAAAGGATTTGCCCATTGTTTTCTCGAAAAACGTTTTGTCCTTCGGCTGCCCGTCAACCTTCTTGGTTTCATCCTGGACTGCCTCACGAGTTTTTGGAGACAATTGATTAGCTGGATCAAACTGGTCACCCAGCAAGGGATGATCTTGTAAAGCGCGCTTCAGCCACACCAAGAAGAAATCAGAAAGATCCGAGTACGGGATTGCATCATAATATGGGGGGTCGGTGAACCACGCATCGACAGTATCATCGGGCAGGGGATGCATTGTAGCGTCAGCAGACTGCACTTGGCCGACTGAATTTGAGGGGGGCCACGCTTCGATAACTCGAGCGACCCAGTCGACTGCGCCACCAAACCCACCCGATTCTGTCGTCATCGGAAAGGGCTCACAGAAATCCCACACGATAGGAAGAGCCTGTCGTCCAAATACATTTGCGACGAACTCGCCTGTACTTACCCACATGTTGAGGCTTGACCAGAATGATGAGCACCGACTTACTGCCATACTGAGCGATTCTCGGCCAGCGTTTGCGCAGTCATTTTCGGAAACTGCATCCATGAATCGTGGAAGCCCGAGGAGTGCCAATTTCTGCCTTGCCGTGAATAGATCGCCCCACTGAAGCATGCCGTAACGCTGAACGCGAAAGCCAAGGGTTCCAATTGGTGGAAGCGGTTCATCCGGCACGGGGCAAAGCCCTTTTCTGCCACCCTTCTCCCACACGTCCAGAATCGCTTCAAGCCGCTTTTGCGCTTTCCAGACCGCCTCATAATCGCGCACCGTGGGCAGCCGATAGTTGCGTCCCTGGATACCGGGAGACAGCGTTACAACGGCCAGCATACGAGCACCGCCGACACGCTTACCGTCGTTATCAAATATGACGTCAGCCCCGCCTCGCTGGTTGGAAAGTTGCGCCCGCACACGTTCCGGCGGCAAAACCGTATTGCAGCACGGGCAGGTGGCCCTGGCCTGGGTTACTGTCCCTCCGCGTACATCGCTATCTGATTTCGGTTCGAATATCTCGAATTCGACGCTTGGCGGCGTTCCCTCCGCCTTTACAACTCTTAATCGGAGTGCTTTTTTCCGGTTCGGTTTTTTACAGAGCCAGAATGACCGCATCAGCGGAATCTCAGCTCCACAATTAGGTGATTCACATCTCACCGTTCGTGCCCAAAGATAGGCTATGGGGGTGGCCCCGTCCTCATCTTTTGGGTAAAACTCAGCCAGTTCCTTTTCGGCCTGTTTCTTGATTTTTCCTCCGACCCGCCGCAGTTCTTCGGCAAGCTCCGGGCCGTGGCGCGGGATATCCTCCAGCATCACCTTGAGAATGAGACAGGCCACTGGGTTGAGGTCGCTGGCAAAAGCTTCGCAGCCGAGCCGCAAAGCCTCCAACGGGATCGATCCGCCCCCGGCAAAGGGATCCACCACCAGAGGCGTCTCCTCGGGATGGGCGGCCTTTACCAGATTGCGGGCAGTGTTCAAAAAAAAGTCGTTCGCCGAGTTATCCCAATCGGCAAAATCCCCGATAAAAGAAAGAAGCGCTTTGCGCAGCCCCTTTTCGGATTTAACCTGTTCGATCATGCGAGGGGTGTTCCAGCCGGGCATGTGAAGTAACAATTCTTTCGCTCTTGTTTTGAACTTCTCAGGACAAAGTGGATCGCAGGGGTCGGGCAGAAGGAGCGCCATGAGCATCGCCCGGCAAGACGCAAGTGGACGTCGAGCCCACCAGAGATGAAGCGTCGAGGGGTGGCCGTGCCGGATGGATTTCTCCCGCGCCGAGTGCTTAGAAACCACAGCAATCGGAAAATCCACTTCAGCCAGGCGTTTACATTCTTTCGGAATCATTGCCCACCTCCTCGTTGGGGTTTCAGGGCAATGATTTTCTCGACTATGCCCTTCAGCGTTGCGCTTGTCTTCCCGTCGGCGGATGCCTTCTCAACAATGCGCTGGAGCACGACCGGGTTCTTCAACGCATCCTTCTTCTTCGGGATGCCCAATTGCTCTTGGGTGTCCTCAAGCAGGCGGTCAAACAAATCCTTCCCGATTTCCTCTTCAAGCGAGGCTTCGAGTTTGACTTTGAAGCAGGCATGACTGTCTTTCACGCCACAGGGCCAGTCTTCGTCCGATTGGCCGACAAGCCGTAGAAGCCTGTGGTTGTCCTCTGGCTTTGCATCTGTTTCACCACTGTCGCCATCCCAGATGACGTAGACCGGAATACCGAGACGCCGGAAGATGACCAGTGGCCGGTCCAGATTGTTTTTACCCATGCAGGGAATGACCGAGATGCCGTCACTGTCGAAGTTGTGTCCCATCGATACCGCAATGCCCAAAATTGCAGCGCGGTCGTCTTCGCCCTCGACCAGTACCGCGACATCGGCGAAGAACCCTTCATTGACCCAGGGCGTCATGACTGCCTGAAGCCGAGGTCGGAGTGTGTCGGCGGTGAACTTGCTTCTCTGTTTGCCCCCAGCCGTCCAGATTTCCTCGGCCACGGCGTCAAGTTCAGCCTTGACGGCTTTCGTCACCCGGGGTTTTCCGGCAGCATGGTCGGTTTTCCGCAAGAGGCGGATTTGCTCGAAGCGGTCAAGGCCGACAAAGAGCGGGGAGTGCGTGGAGTAGAGGACCTGCGTCTTTTTTGCCACGCCGGGGATCGCGCCTTGCGAGAGTTTCAGAAGGACGGCCGCCATGTGTCGTTGACGGCTCGGATGCTGATAGAGTTCGGGCTCCTCAATGGCAAGAACTAGACCAGGAAGTTGCGGCTCTTCCTGCTCTGGGATTCCTGATTCCGATGAGAAGCCCTCCTCCGTCGAGCTTTCAATGCTCTTTGCTGCCACCAAATGCTGCAGCATGGTCAGAATAAATGCGCGTTGGAGGCCATGGCCGGTCCGTTGTACCGATGACTTGTAACCGTCCTCCTGGAGTTTGACCTCAGCCTTCGGCAGGGGGAAATCAATGTCAACGAGTTTGGCCCACTCCATCGAAACATTCGCTTCCGGTGCATAGTGCCGCAGGGTTGCGGACAACTGCGCCTGAAGACCGGAGAGTTCCGTGAGCTTCGATGGGTCCATGATCTCACGGTATTGCTTCTGGGTGTCGTCCTTCAGCTTGATGAATTCCTTGCGGTTAGCGAGAGTCCGCCGCACTACGAGATCCATGATTTCGGTGACACACGACCCCTTGCCTTCGATAGCGTCATCCGATGCGTCCCGGACTGCGGGAATGTGGATGAAGCGCGTGTGGCGGCCAAGGTAACCGTTGCCGACCTCTGTGAAGCCGAAGAACTGGCCATCGTCGCGCATTCTGTTACACGAGGCAGCGTTGGCGGTCTCCCACTTCTTGAGTTCTTCCTCAACTTGGTCAGCTTTCCGTACGTTGGGCAGAGAGGAATACTGCGGCATTTGCCTGATCTCGTCGTATTTGTTCCTGATGTCTGTTTTTCCACCTGCTTTGCGAACCTCTACGAAATCGGGGTTCAGCAGGCGCATGCCGTGGTAGGTGCCTGTTTTCTTAGCCGACAAAGAAAACACCCTGGCCACGGTAAGATCGCTGCCGTCAATATATGGATCAAACAAAGTTCTTTCGTCAGCACTAAGGTCAGTGAAAGTCACGGCGATTTCGATTTCCTTGTCTGTGTCTTCCGCATAGAAATCCTCGACCGTAACGGTTGCCTTCGGATCGTAGAACAAATTCATCGCCGCCAAGAAAGACGATTTTCCGGTTCCGTTGCGTCCCACGATGACTGTAAGGTTTTCGCAGTCGATCCTTTCGTCCAGGATCGAGCGGAAATTCGTGACATGAAGAGTTTTGACGATCATGACTGTACCCTCCTGTCTGGATATCGATCCCTGGTGTTGGCGCGGGTATAGGATCTTTTCGACGCATCGCGCATGAATTCCTGGAGGACGGTCTCAGGTACACCGGAGTATTGGCAGATCCCACCACTGTGGAACTCCACCTCCAGTATTCTCGTTTCCGCGTCATAGCCGATGGACCGGATATTGCTGGGGTGGACAGGTGTTCTATTCATTTGCTAGTCCTCCATCATCAGCAGGTGGGGTCGCATACCCAGATCCGGTCTTTGGTGTCCCTTGGATATCATCCAAATTCCCCGAAAGCTCCGGTGCCGTCAGCACGCGCGGTGTGGTTTCGACTGGTTGCACAAGCGGGACCTCGGCACCGGAAGCGGCCCCCAGATCCTTGAACCGCCGCGCGGCGGGCAGAACCCTGGCTTCCATAGATCCTACGGCGCTGTTGTAGGACGAATTGGCTTTCTCAAGCCCCTTGCCGATGTCGCCGATGTGCTCAGCCAGAATCCTCATGCGTTCATACAGTTGTTTCCCGAGATCGCTTATTTCTTGTGCATTCTTGGCCACCAGTTCCTGCCGCCAACCGTATGCTACGGCCCGCAGGAGCGCAATAAGCGTCGTAGGGGTCGCCAGAATCACGCCCTGTTCGAGTCCGTCCTCGATGAGGGTGTGGTCAGCATCTACTGCTGCGCCGAAGAAGGACTCGCCAGGGATGAACATCACGACAAACTCGGGGGCTTTGGAGAACTGGCTCCAGTAGGCTTTGGACGCAAGGATGTTCATGTGAGTTCGTACTTGATCCGCGTGCCGCGCCATAGCCTTCTTGCGCGTGTCTTCCGACTCGCTGGCTACGGCGTCGAGGTACGCTTCCAGGGGGACCTTCGCATCCACTACGATTTCGCGTTCGGCCGGCAGTTGCACTACGAGGTCGGGGCGCTGTTGGCCTTCCTCGGTATTGATGGTGACCTGTTCTGCAAAGTCGCAGTGCTCGGACATTCCGGCCAACTCCACCACGCGGCGCAGGGTCATCTCACCCCAGCGGCCGCGTACCTGCGGCTTGCGCAGGGCCGTGACTAGATTCGCGGTCTCTTTCTGAAGCTGCTGCTGGCCTGTGGACACAAGTTTCATGTGCTCGGTCAGGCCGGAGTACGCCTCCTGCCGATTCTTCTCAATCGTGCGGACATGTTCCTCGAATTTCGTAATAGACTCCGCAAGTGGTTTGACCATGCCCTGAATGGCTTCCTGGCGTTTGCCGAGGTCTCCCTTGGCGTCCGTGAGAACCTTGTCGAGCGTCTCCTTGGCCAGCTTCAGAAATGCGTCCGTGTTGTTATTGAGCGTGTCCCCAGCGAGCGCCTTGAATGTGTCCGTGAGCTTGGCCTTTGCGTCATCTAGAAGTATCCTTTCCTCCTCAAGACGCTGTACGGTTTCTGCCAATCGAGTCTCGGCCTTTACCCGCGCGCAGTTCTCGTTGCCAAACTGGTCCCGCAGTTTCGTGAAATCCTCAAAGGCCTTCTGATTCTGCCCACGAAGTTCGGTAACGGTGGCTTCCAGCCCAGAGGCGCGGCCCTCGGCCAGGTTTGCCCGGCGCTCGGACTCCTCAATCTTGAACGTGAAGGATTTCGTGATGCGCGCAGACGCGATCAGCCAGGCCGCAAGGCCACCAATTACTAGACCGGCCAAAACGCAGATAGTGTAGGTCATTGCGCACCCCCCATCTTAACCTTGTCCCGGCTATCCTGCCCGCCAAAGCCCTTCCCGTACCATGCCCGGCCTGAGACATAGGCTATCGCAGACAATCCCAGTATTTGCAACATTCTTCATTTTATCGCCCCTCATCTCAAAATTAACCAGCCTAAATGGGAACATGTCCGGTTTGTGTCCTGTTTCCCGGCATCCCCTAATTGCTTACTTGCAGCCTATTCGGCCATCTTTTCCATGAGCCCTTTGAGTCTTTTATGAGACCTTTCAGTCATGACCCCTTTGGCCCCTTTGTGGCCCCATTGGTGCCGGAGGAGTCAGATGGCCCCTTTGTGGCCCCTTTCCGTACTTCGTATACTGTCCCTTTTCCTGTGGTTCCAACCATTTCCAAAACTCCCTTTTCCACAAGCTCAGCCAGGTCGCGGTGGGCCGTGCGTTTTGCCACACCAAAGAGTTTCTGATATTCCGTATTCCCGATCCGTCCGGCACTCTTCAGGTGAATCAAAACCTGATGCTGGCGATCATTAATATCCAGACTCGTAATTACTTCATCCGTCAACCAGTCCCGCCAGATCGTGGTCACGAACTGCCCGGCCCGTTCCTCGAAGTCCGGGGATGGAAGTCCCGCCTCGCCGCAGCGGTCGATCATATCCAGCGTGCCGCTGCCGGCTTTTTCGATGTAGCGGGCAAGGTATAAGGGCTCGGCGATCAGCGGATTGCGCGGGATGGAGGCGTGGGGTTCCCGCAAGCGTTCCGGTGTAAGAGAAGGCGGAAGCTCGCCGGGATTCCAGACTTCAAGCCGGTCGGTAAAGAGCATGACCTGCACGCTGGCGTTGCTGGTGTAGTCGCGATGGGCCACGGCGTTGACGATGGCCTCGGTAACTGCCTCCTTGGGAAGTTCGTAAGTGGCCGGGGCCTGCACGCTCTCCGCCCGGGTACCGATGTGCCGGTTGATTTTGGAAAGAACGAAATCCGCCGCCTGATCCACCAGTTCGAAAACCGTCCCCTTATAGATCTGGTAAGAAGGAATGGGTTTGCTGACGGTGGTACCGTGGAAGTGCATGCATTTGACTTCCGAGGTCGGCAAAAAGCGCTGCGGCTCCTTGCCGAACAACAGCACGGCCGCATGGGTAGGGCTGCCGTTGTCCAGCAGGTTGAGATGGGCCAAGGTCTTCTCCCTTGTGGTTTTCACAGGCAGGGGATAATTGCGTTCCCGCCTGGCAACTTCCAGAAAGGTTTGGATCTTTTCCTGTGGCAAATCGTTCAAGGTTGCTCGGGGGCAGGCCGAGGCATCAAACGGCAGGGTGCGCAGGTCCCCGCTCTGTTCCATGTGCTCAACGAGGGCTGCATACAGAGCAGCGGTCAGATCATTTGAATCGGTAATGCGACGGCGAATGAGCTGGGAGTCGGCCTTGCGAATCAGTTTTGTCATTTTGGGATGACGCGCCTTGTCATCCGCTCCCTTGACAAAGATCAAGCGTGGTTTGCCTTTCTGAGTTGCAAGGTCGAACTCTCGCTCCGTGGGAGAGATGCCCTTGACATCTTCCGACCCGTATTCGTTACCGAAGAGACCAACGTATAAGTCGCAATTTTCGACCTCGTCCAGGTACACGTCATCCGTCCGGCGGTCGCTTGCTGGCAGGTCTTCAAAAAGGAAAACATCAAAGAAGCGCCTAAGGAGGGGATCGTTTTGCAAGAAGCTTTTGATGGCCCGTCGCTCAGCATTGAGTTCCTTTTGGACGCTGCTGACAAAAAGGGTTTTGCGGTTAGTCATCTTTTTCCTCATCCTTAATCCCTCTTGACATACGGTTGTTGTTCCTCCCTGACCCTCATCGGTTTCGTCATAGCGTTTATTTCGAGCCGGTAGTGGGCGACCTTGGTTACCTCCTGCCAGGGGAAACGCGCTGGGTCTTTGATCGGTTCCTGCAGAATTGGGCAGGTGGCGCAATTGGTTACAATATAGAGCCAGTAGCAATCCCGGCGGTCTTCGGCTACGCGCCTTTCGTTAGGCGTAAGCAGGATTGTGCCGGAAGCCGCGGATAGGCCCTTGACTTCAATGAGCCGCAACTCGCCAGAGCTCAGGTCTAGACTGGTTACATCGTAACCCAGGTTTTTTTCGTGAACGTCGTAGACCTGGCGTCCCTGGGCTTTTTCGTGGTCAATTACCACTCGCATGGCAATGGCCTCGGTCTCCAGGTTCGGGCGCATGCCACGCACATCAGAAGCCTCTTGCTCGGGGTGCGGAAGGACAAGGACGCTCGCTATCCGTTCCACGGACTGCAGGGATAACGACCGCTGTTGCTCCAGTTCCTGTCTTCGCCGTTCCCGTCGGGCCCGGAGTTCTTCGTGACGGTTTTCGGCCTGAGCCAGACGGCCATCCGCGCCGGCAATGCCCATCTCTTTATCTACATGGGCCTTCCCTATTTCTTCATCTGCACGCTGAAGCAACTCGGTCAAGGAGAGCTCCACATGATCAGCAATGCGTTGTACCTCCTCCAGGCGCTCTTTCCGAGTTTCCTCAAGGAACGGCTGGAGCGCAATCCTATGCAACCACTCAGACTGCTCGGGTTCGGCAGCAATGGCCGGTAGCGGCTCCGGAGGTTCCGCGGGCGAAAAGTTCCCCAGCATGTTGGGTTCACGAAGCCTCGGCCCACCGTCGCTGATTAGTTCTACTGCAAAAAGACGCTCGTGAATGATTTGGCCTAGACCGTCTACTACACGGGCACGATAAAAATCGATACGGGAAGGTTTTTCGTGTTGCAGGGAATAGAAGCACGACCCCTTTCCGAAAACTTCAATCGCTTTGTTATGGACGTGTCTGCGGAGGGCTTCGAAGAGCGGATGGCCGGGGGTGACCCATTCAAGGTTATGGGTTTCAGCAGCTTCGCGGTCGGTAGAGCAGCGTGGATACTTCGACGCGAGACGGGGAAGCTTCCAGTCCGGCTCGCGTTCGTAACGCTGAAGCGCAGGCGGTGTCCGGGCAGGCTCGAAGGTATGGGCCATACCCTCTATGATCCTTAACTGGAGCGGAACGTATTCGGATGCCTCGTGAATAAAACGAGCGATCGTTTCCGGTACGACGCGGCGTTCCTGAGCCTGGGCCCGGCGTTCGATCAGCATCTCCAGATTCAGTTTTTTGGAAGCGAGGCCTTCGAGCGCGTTTTGGCATATTGCCTTAAAACGTTCAACATCAACATTTCCAAGGAGCCGTTCTTCAAGATCGGCATCGCCAAGTTTGCCAGAGTAGTAGTCACGCAACACACGCTCCACGTGTGCGGACGGGAGTATTTCCCCGACAACATTAAAGACCGCGTCATCATCCAGTGCGTCGCGAATTTCCTGGAGTTTTTCCAATAGCCGTTGAAGAACCCGACCTTCAATGGTGTTTGTGGTCACGAAGTTAAAAATGAGGCAGTCCTTCCGCTGGCCATAACGGTGGATGCGACCCATTCGCTGTTCAAGACGATTCGGGTTCCATGGGATGTCGTAATTGAAAAGGATATTACAAACCTGTAGGTTAATGCCTTCCCCGGCCGCCTCGGTAGCAACAAGAATCTGGATTGCGCCTTCACGGAATTGCTGCTCCGAGTAAAGACGTGTGCCCTCCTCGTCGCGAGAGCCCGGTTTCATACTGCCGTGGATGCAGCCTACTTTGAAGCCCCATTCCTTCAGGTTTCGGACAAGATAGTCAAGGGTATCCTTAAACTCAGTAAAGAGCAGCAACCGCTGTTCAGGATGGTCAAAGAACCCCTCCTGCTGAAGCAGATTCTTCAGCTTTGACAGTTTTGCCTCCGTTCCTGAGCCTTCAACGGTCTGGGCTTGTTTGGCAAGTTCACAGAGTTCCTCGATCTCCTCGCGGATCTGCTCGGCGTTTCCTGCAAGGGTTATGGCTTCAAGCAACTCTTCCAGCCGTTCACGCTCATTTTCCTCCATCTCCTCGATCTCTTCCGGATCGGGAAGGTCGGGTGGAGCCTGTCGGGCCAATGCCTGGGCTTTTTTGATATTATCTTCCAGCTTGCGCGCCCGGTTTTCCAAGCTGCGCCGCATGGCGTAGGTGCTGGAGGCCAGCCTGCGCTGATACAGGGACATCAAAAAACCGACAGCCCGGGCGCGGGGATCATCACCCTGTGCCGCGGCTTTCGCACTCTGACGTTTAACGAAACGGGTAATATTTCTGTAAAGATCAAACTCCTCGCCATCGATCTGAAAATCAACGGTGTGAGGAATCCGTTTTGTGAAGATCTTCTCTGCAACCCAGGTTCCGTTTTCCTGCCGTTCGGGGAAATAGACCATCGCTTCTTTGGTGCGACGAAGATAAAACGGAGCGCGACGACGTTCCATGGCCTCACGGATGGAGCGGACATCGGCATAGGCATCCGAATCGAGCAATTGCAGGAACAGAGAAAAATTGGCCGGATCACCTTTGTGCGGTGTTGCTGTCAGCAGAAGAATGTTATCAGAAGTATCTCGCAAGAGTTCCCCGAGGGCGTAACGGGCTGTTTTGCGTGCAGGGGGGGTCCAGGACATACGGTGGGCTTCGTCTACGATGATGAGGTCCCAGTGTGCCTGTTTCAATCCCGGCAGAATTTCTGTCCGCTTAGCAAGGTCGAGCGAAGTGATGACCTTTTTCTGTTCTAGCCATTGGTTGACACCAAACTGTTCACGAATGTCCCCGCCTTTCAGGACAAGGAATCTCTCATCAAACTTTTCTTTCAATTCCCTCTGCCACTGGAACGAGAGGTTGGCAGGGCAGGCGATCAGAATCCTCTCCGCAAGTCCGCGCAGTTGGAGCTCGCGGATGAGGAGCCCCGCCATGATGGTTTTTCCGGCTCCGGCATCGTCGGCAAGGAGGAAACGGACACGCCCTAGTTTCAGAAGGTAGTCGTAAATGGCCTCGAGCTGATGAGGCAGCGGGTCGACTCTTGAAATTGAAAGCCCGAAATAGGGGTCGAATTCCCAGGCGATGCCGAGCGAATATGCTTGGAGGCCCAAACGAAGGAGGCGACCATCTCCATCATAAGTGAAACCGGAGTCAAGAATGGTTAGCTTCTCAATGTCATGATCTGAAAGCGAAACCCTTCGGAACAGTTCGGTACGCGTGCCAACAAGACCGACAGTCCAAGTTCCGTCATTGCTTTTGCTAGCTGTCTCAACACGCATGGGCTCGTTGAAGAGCGAGCCAGATAGGATACATCCTTCACGTATCGAATCGCATGAGGCCGTCATTTCTTGTCTACCTTGTTGCAATTCTAAACAAATTATCCATGGACTCACCCTGCCTTCGTCTACTCGACCACTTCATCCTTGCTGAATTTTCAAAGGCGACCTACCCGGCCGGCAGGCATCCGCTTTTCAGAGATCCGTTTAAAGACCGTTTCCCTCTTGATCCCGGAATAGACCGCGATTTCGTCCACAGGGATCCATCAATCTTCCATCACTGATGCCGGTCGTTTGCTTTCTAGCCCCATGTCTGGGTGAGCAAATCTTGCAAATTATCAGATCACCAATCTCCTGAGGAGTCATTCGGACCCCATGCTGCCTAGTTTAGTTTAATTAATTTTCTCTGTATTATATCAAAAGGAGTGCTTTAATAAAAGGGAGGTATAGAAGCCCACGCCGGGAAGGGTTCTGGAAGAAATAGGGAAGGGGCAAAGGTGCCGACTTGGCCAAAGGGGCCACCTGCCACACATTCCGTTATTCCCACGCCACGCAACTTCTGGAATCGGGCTACGACATCAGGAAAGTTCAGTAACTTCTCCGTCGCAAGGACGTCAAGACTGCGATGATTTACACCCATAACCTGAACCGGGGCGGCAAGGTCGTCAAAAGTCCGATGGACGATTTGTAGAGGAGCGAAGGTGTTTAAATAGAAACCATATATCCCCCGTGTTCAGTGCAGAACATGACCTGATCTTCTGTAAATGCAGATTTTATGAGAAAATTGCAGACGGGGTGTAATACCGCGATGTCGCGACCCAAAGGCGTTGTGAAGAAACCATATAAACATTGGTAGGCGTTACAACAAGGGGAAGTGACATGGCATTGATACCATGTTTCGAATGCGGACGAGAAATTTCTGATAAGGCAGCAGTTTGTCATGGTTGTGGTGGCCGGTTTCGTCATCTACGCATAATCAAGCGCAGGTCACGCAGCGCCAGTTCGCGTCAGTTACGGCCCCAATTCAGATACTTTTACTGGCACCATGACTAGGGTGGTCAAATTGGCAATGCGTGCGATCCAGCAATTTGGCTGGAAAATTGATGACGCAAACGGCAATCTTGGTCTTGTAACCTCCCAGGCAGGAATTAGCTGGGGTTCATGGAGTGGAATTTCTGGTTCACTCAATATTGAAGAGCTTGAGGCTGGTCGTTTTAGGATCACCGGATCTGACAAACAAAACGTCCGGGGCGACCGGCTTATTGCGTTTAACATTGGCCGTGAAGCGCAAAGTAAAGCGCGCAAGGCTATGAAAGTTTTGAAACAACTTGCAAGCCAAGACGGTAACGCCTAACAATTCATTCAACCCGACGCCGCTTCGCGGCGCGGCTTAACTCAGGTGTTAGTCTCGGAGGATGCAAATGAATCTACTCGCAGTTGTGGGAAGCCCGAGGAAGGGCAAGGCAACGGACCTTTTGGTAGATAGCGCGATCGAAGGCGCAAGAGAGGCGAACCCAAGCTGTAACGTCAAGAAGCTGCACCTGATTGACTACGACATCCAGTTCTGCCGGAACTGCCTGGCATGCAGGGATAGCCCGACGGATGCAGACGTAGCCCCATGCTCGATAGATGACGACATGAAGACGATTGCAGAAGATGTGCTTTATTCTGACGCCCTCATCTTCGGCACGCCTGTGCACATGGGTTACGCCACAGGTATCTTGACGACGTTCTTGGAACGGATTTGTTGGACCTTCGCAAAGCCGGAAGGGAAGGTGCTCACCATCGCCGGCTGCCCCGTGCCAAGATCGGGCAAGAAGCGCAGGGCGGTGATCATTGTGGTATCAGGCTCGGTGCCGCCCATTCTCAGGCGTTTCTGCGACGAGGCGACCCCGCTAATCAAAGACACGATTGCCAATTCACTCAACGCGAAGACTGTCGGCACCATGTATGCCGGTGCCGTGGAGCACAGAGGAGTGGAGCGTTACCTCTACAGGGCGAAGGAGCTAGGGAAAAGACTAACAACGAACTGATTGGAAAAACCAGGAAACAAAGGTGTCACAGGAAACAAAGGTGTCAGACCTAGGGAAACAAAGGTGTCAGACCTACACAATTGACGAAATTAAGATAAGCATAGCAATTTAAAAACGGAATACCTCGGATATGGATAGTACAGCAAATAGGGAAATTAGTGTTTTTGCAAGTCGGAATTTCCCACTATTGCAAAACTTTTCCCCAGTGCAGGGTGATGGGTTCCGGCTTAAAAACAGTCGCGAGGCAGGTGCCGATGCCCCAAAAAGCGAGGCCCCGTGGGGTGATCCCCACGGGGCCTCGCGTTAAACAAAAACCGCTGGATTCGGCGGATTGCTTTTGGCTCCCCGTGTGCAACCCTCTTCATAACCGTTCTCCACTCGGATGTCAATCCGAAAGCGCTTATCATTCAACGAGTTATCAAAGAGCACGCTGTTCCGGCAGACCGGAAATCCCGAAAATCCCGTTTTCCCACTCATCTTAGAAAAGGGACTGCTGGTAACATTGGCACCCCAAGGTTCAATCGCATTTTTAAGTTCCTGCTTTTGTTGCTCAATTCAGCGACTGGGCGAAACCGGCTGGAAATATCAACTGCCAAGGTCATTTCTGCCCACGCTCCATATTCAACAACTGTGTTAGCGAGTAGTTTCGCCAGTCTACTGAAATTCCTTTCCGTTTTAGGCGGTTCGCCGTACCGATCCTGGATTCTGCGTCAAGCATGTCCGTTAGAGAGCTTGTTCGCCAATCCACGTTATAACCGAGCCGGGCAAGGCGGTTCGCCGTACCAATCCTGGATTCTGCGT
>JAPXSS010000018.1:0-34564 GCA_033812955.1 Syntrophobacteraceae bacterium
GTTGCTGAATGTCCAGAATGTCGGCCACCCGAGCTCCTCTAAAAGATCTCCGCCGAGAAAACAAAGATCTCGGTTTCGGAATCCCGCCAGGCTTCGGGAGGTAATGATGCCTTGCGGCACGTCCATTCGAGAAACTGGTAGGGGTCCCAGTCGTGTTCGATCGCTACTTGGGGCAGGAGCAGACCGGAATGGGATTTCTTGCGAATCAGCAGACCATGCTTGCCGATTTCGATCTGAGATGGGTCGTCGATCCGTTCGAGGGGTGTCAGAACGGATATTTCGAGGTCCAGTTCAGCGAGCTCATCCGGGTTTAGGGGAGAGAAGCGAGGGTCCGCAAAGGCTGCCTGCACTGCCATCTCCTTGACCGTTTTATAGAGCGGGCCGAAAGCCTCGATCATCCCGATGCAGCCTCGGAGATCGCCTCGCCGGTGCAACGACACAAAAGCTCCGCGAGGCTCTTTCAGCTTTGAGGAGGGAAGCGGAATATCGGGCATGGGCAGCTTGAGGCATTTGCTGCGGATGGCTTGCAGCGCTAGTCCGCGCAAGGTCTGTTTCTCTTCGGGCGAGAGTCCGAGGTCGATCCCCGCGGTATGACGTCCGGAAGGGCTCTTGCGACGGCTCTTGCCGGGGTTATCGTAGAGCGCGGCTGCCAGGTAGCCGACAACTCCCTGGGTGTCGCCGGTAATATCTCCGGAATTGGCGTAGTGCAGGATCTTTGCTTTGGTTGCTCCCAGTTCTCGAGCGGCGAGCATGAGGGTGATCATGGGGCCGCCGCCGCAGGCTTCGCAGGCACCTGTGGCCAGCGCTTCCATCAGTCCGTCCGGATCGAAAGCGGTAATCCGGTCGATGGCAGCCCGATCGAGGTGTTTGGCTTCCTGGTAGGGGTGAAAATGGGACAGATCGCTGCTGGCGATCAAGAGCACGCGGCGGCCGCTGCATGCGCCAACGATGGCGCGCGCAAGCTTGCGGCAGGCTTCCGGGGACTGATCCCCCATCAGCACGGGAGTCAGTCGAAAGGATCCAAGAACCACCTGGAGGAAGGGCAGTTGGATCTCGAGGGAATGCTCACCCGTTTCTGCCTTTGGTACATAATGGAAAAGGGCGGCATCCTCACAGAGTGAGGCAATGAGTTTCTGATCGAGGGGCACAATTCCGAGGGGCGTGCGATACCCCCCCGACCGGTAGATGCTGGCTCCCGAAAAATAGGCCCGGTGGCTGGGAGCCACGATCAACACACGTTCAAAAGGGTGCTCACGAAGGAGCTGGTAGGCATGGGCGGCAACCCCGCCGGAATACACGTACCCTGCATGGGGCACTATGAGAGCGACGAGAGTGCCTCCCAGAGTGGCAGGCGGTGCTTGATCGAGGTATTGGGTGATCTGACTCTTCAGGGCTTCAGGATGACCCGGATACCAACTGCCGGCGATTGCCGATTCACGGATTCTCTCCTCATTCATGACAGGCCCTCAATTCAATCCGGGGTTGGTCCCTCAGGCGCCGAACGCGTTCCTGGCCTCTGACACCCCGGAAGGGATGCGGTATCCGCAGGGCGCCTCTGCTCTCCAGCTACAAAATGGTGCCTGCGTCCGTTAAGCGATATTAGATCATCGCCGCTAGGCGGTGTCAATGAACATGGTCGCGGGCAGACTTGATTTGGTGTGCACAACTTCTATAATAGGCCCGCTTCGGAAGGGTGACCCACCTGCTGCAACCTTTGTTCTGTCCGGGCGATTGCAGGCTTTGCGGTCCCAGTTGGCCGTTACCGTCATGCGTTGGACGCTACTGCAGGTCCCGTTCGTGGTTTGGGATATACTCGAGAGACATGAGCTGCTGCTCAAGGCCTAGAGAAGAGACTCGATGAAGGTGAATCGCAACAACTTAGCAGTGGTTCTGCATCGACCTCATTACCCCGAGAACATCGGGGCAGCGGCGCGGTCGGCCAAGAATATGGGCATCAGCCGCCTGCTGGTGGTGGCTCCCGTCAATTGCGATCTCACCAAAATTCTCAAGATGGCAACCCACCATGCTGAAGAGGTAGTTGCGGAAATGGAGGTTTTCGATGACCTCCAGAGCGCCCTGGGATCTTTCCAATACGTCGTCGGCACTACCGCTCGAACCGGGTCGCACCGCCAGAGCACCCAAACTCCCAGACGTGTGGGCGAGACCTTGGTGACCATCAGTCAGAACAATCAGGTGGCGCTCCTCTTCGGACCGGAGGACCGTGGCCTGGCAAACCATGAACTGCGCTACTGCGATACTTTGGTCACCATTCCGACGGCTGGTTTTACTTCTATCAACCTGGCCCAGGCGGTGATGATTCTGGCCTACGAAATTTTACTGGCAGGCAGCGCTGAACCTAAAGGTTATGTACCGCGTCTGGCAAACCGGGCCGAACTCGAGGCGATGTACGATCAGCTTACGGTAACTCTTGCCAGGATCAACTTCATTAACCCCGAAAATCCGGAATACTGGATGTTGAGCGTTCGCCGGTTTTTCAGCCGAATCGGGCTGCGCGCGCGCGAGGTTAAACTCATCCGGGGGATTTGCCGGCAAATCAACTGGTATGTTGCCGAAAGGCCTGATGGAAGTTGAAAACACAAACGAATATGCGAGAATAACAGTGTTGCTTTGAACTCCTCAGGGATTGCTTCATCGGGATGTTTTGCACGGACCTGCCACCATCACGCCGGATTAACGGTATCGAGGTTCTTGGGCCGGATATTTTTGCTCGGGACGAGAGCGGCCAGGCACTGGGACCCATCGCCGTTGTCTTCCCCGGCTTGCTCCTGTTGGTAACCGGCCGGGGCATTCACGCGGAACTGATCTGCACCGCCGAGGCATTCCTGCGTGCCAGATGTCGATTGGACCAACAGCGAGACCTGACGGCGGCAGAGGAACGCGAGCTCTACGAGAGTGTGGTCCCCCTGATGGTGAGGGAGTCCACCGTGCTGATCCGCTCATTTCCCGACGATATGGCCCGAGTCTTCGCTGCGGACGAGCTTCTTCAGCGGCTCGTGCCAAAGCCGAGGATCCAGTTTACCGGGATCCACAATGCTGCGGTCCGCGATCAACTGCGACGCCGGGGAGAAAGCTGGCGGATCTCACCGGCCCCCCGATCGACCCAGGAAATCTACTACTACATCCGTGCCAGCCGGGTACAAGTGAACACCAACGCGATCTACTATCAGAACACGCAAAGCGGCGAACGGTTCCTAACCTACGAAGAATTCCAGCGGATCAGACCGCTGCTGCGGAAAGCTCCCCAAAAGGCGTTGAGCCAGTTGAAGGAAATTCATCACTTGAGCCAGTTGATCAACGATCAGGGGGTCCCGGAGCTGAGTTTCTTCCTTCCCGCTGACACCAAGCTGACCACCAGACCACTGGGTGATATCATTGCGGTCCTGCAGAATGCTGATTCGCCGCAAGACCTGGCGCGAGCCGAGGTGCTGTTCGACTTCTTTGCCCTGTCCTATGCGGTTGCCGCCGGTGATGAACTGACCATCGACGGAGAAAGACACACAGCCTGGCAAACCACCATGTATTGCCGTTTATACGACCTCAACGAAAAGACCCTCGAGGAATGGATGCTGCGGCTGAGTCCCGAGTTCCACTTGAATATGAGATGGCTGCCGGGAGCACGATTGAAAGACGGTGAGGTGTTATTCGAGTCCACGGTGGAATCGAAGGTCCGCAGCCTCATCAACTACTTTGTCACAACGTGGCCGGGGATCGTCTCCATCAACGTCGGCCGGGTGGTATCACCGCTCACCAATCGAGACCGGACCGAGGAAGAGCGGGAAGTCTATCTGGTAGTGCTGGGGCTTCCTGAGGGTAGAGAAGAAATCCGACTGCTGCGCATGATCAAGTGGGATGTGCGCCACCGTCTCAAGCAAGGGTTTCCCCTGAGCCAGGCGATTCGCGATACCGTCAGCTATCGCGACTATATTCTCGACCGCCTGCGGGTGGCGGCAGCGCTGAAGATTCCCATGCTTTCCTATACTGCCATCCAATTCGAGGAAGAACTGGAGGGGGTGGGGACCATCCCGATCTTCTTCTTCGACCGTCGTTACGTGGAAGGAATGGTCACCGATAAGATTCCGCTGTCGTATTACGGGAAGAATGGCTTCATCGTTCGCCTGGCACCTCTGCTTGGGGTTGCTGCAGCTGCCAGCATGGTTCTGGGAAGAGCCAGCCACCGTACGCAGGAGCTCTTCTTTGACGATGGGGATGAGGTGATTCAGTTGGACCGGGACAAGCTTCCGGAAAGGCTGGTCATTTCGGAGACAACAGGATCTTTCACTGACTCGACGACCCCCGTGAGGGTGCTTCTGTCGCAATGTCTCGAGCACTTGGCGGCCCATCTGGCTAAGGCGCGTCGGCGAGGGGTGACGGTGGTTGACCTGAAAGCTGCCGTTGAGGCTTTTTCGGACGGTCTGGCGGGGGAAATCGAGCGAATGCAGGCACTTCTGCAAGATCCATCAGTGGAGTTGCGCTCGCTTTTCGCAAATTCCAGCGCCGAGCCCGGATCGGTCAGGGCCCGCTGGGACAATATGCTGAACCGGCTTGCCGCAACCGAGGTGGCTGCCATCCGGGAGGCAATCCTCATCAGTCCCGAACTGGAAGGTTTCATGGAACCGTGAGTCTCGCAGCAACTCCGGCCGTCCCCCTGCCAAATCCACACGTTCCTGATGAATCGTTACTCTTCCAACAGAATTCGATGGTTCACCAGCGACATGCTTCGAATCCGGCCTCGAATGAGCTTCTGCTCACCGAAGATATTTGCTATCCGGATCTGTTCGCCTTCGTTCTCGAGGATGTCCACGGCTTCCAGGAGCAGTACCTCCTCACCGTCTCTTAAAAGATACGCGTTAGCTTCACACAAAACCTTGTCTCCTTTTCTATCCTTCGTCCGCACTACGATAAAGGACCATTCGCTCCCTGCCGCAGGCCAGTCTGGTGATAGCTGCAAACCCTACTGGCGGAAAATGAGGACCATAAACGAGCAGGTCGCCGCGCCAGGTTCTGAGCCGATCTGCAATGGCCGGCAGAGGTTTGTCAGGATAACAATAAAGACAGTCCACCCGGTGGATGGGCAGCTGCCTATAATCGCCACAGACGAAGTCGACCCGCGCCGCTATGCCGACGTCCCGCGCCGCCCGCCGGGCCAGCCCGCATAGTTCAGGATCGATTTCAATACCCAGCGCCCGCGTGAAGAGCCCCGCAATGCAGACCACCATCCCGTCCCCACTACCGAGATCAAGGAAGCAGCGGTAACGGTGGAGCCGGAGCTTTCTGAAGAAAAAGAAGACATGGGGGGCTCGCGAAGAAGCCCAGGCTCCCTGTGCGGTAAGCCGATACAGACCGGTTTTCAGGATTCCCGTTTCCGCATGCAGCCGCCGGTAGGTGCGGGTGATGGCGACAAAGGTCCGGCAGCGGGCGCGGTTGCATTGCAGTGTCTCAGCACGCCGGGCTTTGGAGTTCATGGTAGCCGGCTGGTACACAGGTCAATGGCAGCACCAGACAGTCCTTCCCCAGGAGTGTGCCCGGATTGGTCACCACGTTGCAGCCGGTCTGAACGCCATCTCCAAGCACCGCCCCAAACTTGCCCAGCCCGGTGTCAATCCGGCCCGACCCGGTCGGTACGCACACGGTTCCGCCCTTCAGTTTGAAGTTGGCGAGCTTGGTGCCAGCGCCGAGGTTGACGGCATGACCGAGAATGCTGTCACCGATATAGGCAAAATGCCCCGCTTTGGCGTCGTTGAGCATGATGCTTCCCTTGATTTCGGTAGTGTGTCCCACCACGCACCGGCTGCCCAGCAGGCAGCCGCCCCTCACATAGGCTCCATGGCGGATCTCGGTGTTGGCCCCGATGATCGTTGGCCCCTGGATGAGCGCTCCCGGCTCGACCACGCACCCGGGAGCGATAACGATCTGCTCATCCCACAGAACGCTCCCGGCATGCAGGACACTGGCGTCCGTGACCTCTTTGCCCTCGATCCGCACCCGAAAGTTGCCGGTGCTGACCTCACCGCCGAGAATCTCGCATCCCCGGGACCAGATCTCTCCCTGCCAGAGCACCATCGTCCTGGCCAGAGGTCTGCGGAACCGGCCAATTGCCCTCAGATTGCCCGCCGCGCGGCCTCTGACGTAGTCCTGGAGCTTCGCGAGCCCTTCCCAGACGTACTGACAGTTGTCAAACAACCCGGAATGAGCGAACGAAGTGAGATCAAAGAAAGCCTTCGCACTAAGCTTGTCGGAATCCGGCAGCAACGCATCCGCCTCTGCTTCAGTTGCCAAGTTTTCCGTGCTCGATTTTTGTGCAGCGGTTCATGACCACCGTAAGCCCGGCCTTGCGAGCCTTCTCCGCAGCCTCCTCATGGATCAGGCCAAGTTGCATCCACACGGCATCGGCTCCTACGGCAATGGCATCATCCACAATTCTGGGGATTGCGTCAATACTCCGGAAAATGTCCACTACATCAATGTGTTCGGGCACGGCTCGCAGGTTGGGATAGCAGGGCTCTCCCAGCACTTCGGCAAGGCCCGGGTTGACCGGAATGATACGGTAACCCTGCTCCTTCAGGTACTTGGCCACCCGGTGACTGTCCCGCTCTTCCCTGGCGGAAATCCCAACCACGGCGATGGTCTTCGCCATCTTCAAAAGTCTCGTTGCCACCCCTTCGTCTTGAGCGGCCTTTCTCGTAGCCTCCAGCAACTGGGTCATATTCCTCCATCTCCTTGTGGGAATGTCGTTCGGTCAATAGTCAACCATGACAGGGCGATCCAGATGACAAAACCATCTTACACCAGGTAGACCCGTAAAAAACAGCAATCAAAGGGCAGGGGGTTAATATGGCCAGGCTTCCAGGCTCGATCCGCCAGGCCGTTATGGGCTGCGCGTGTCGGAAGCTGGCGTTTGGTTTGGAAGGCAGACTCAATAGAGCCTCTTGATTGCCACTGCAGACTTTACCGGATCGCCGAGGAGCTTGGCGCAGATCGTACAGTAGGAATGATGCTGCTTCACATCCACGTGCGTAGTGGTGCGTGCCGCAACGTGGTCGAGGAATTTTCTGGTCGCAAATAGCTTGCCGCAGGATTCGCATCGTGCCAGAGGCAGTCGGCCGATCACCTCATCCCGGATGGAAACGGTCCTGATTTCCCCTTGGTCTTGCATACGAATCACATGCGTCGGGCAGATGCTGACACAGGTGCCGCAACCGATACAGCGATTGGGGACGGGGACCACGAGTTTCTTACCATTGACCTTTACCACCCGCAACGCAGCGGGACCAACAACCTCCCTGCAAACGCGAACACAGAGGGTACACCGGATGCACTCGTCGGGAGGAGGGCCGAGTTCGATCCCGTAATCAGCGGCCAAGTCGCGAATGACCTTGGCCTCGGGGGCCATTCGCACCAAATCGATAAAAGCTTTACGGCGCGCCTTGGTGACCGGTTCGCCCTCAGTCCAGACCTTCATGCCATCTCTTGCCTTCAAGGCACAGGCGAGTGAGGATGTGCGCTTTCTGCCAGGAACCAAGCATTCCACCACACAGAGCTTACACGACCCGACCGGGGTCAATGCCGGATGGTAGCATAGACCCGGGATCTTGATCCCTCGTGTTCTGGCGATCTGAATGACCCTTTCGTTTTCCTCAACCTGAAACCGCTGCCCGTCAATGGTGATCTCGACCATGGGATCTTGCTCCTCAAGGCTCTCCGACAGTTGCTTGCTCAGCAGCTGCCATGCCGGACCGGGGTGACGGATTGTGCCCGGACGTATTACCGCCAGCTGAAACCAACGTCAATCATCCAACGGGCGCAGGCAGTCCTGAGGAAAACGATGGGTTCCCTTTTCGTCCAGGCTGACTTCGATGAGGGCATCAGGGTCGTTCTTGGACGCGTCAGGATCGGTGACCCTGCCGTGCACCCCGATGTACTTGTTCATATACTCCTGCCAGCTCTCATCCTCCGACTTCCGATAGATCTCCACCTTCTGGCCTCTACGAAAGGTCATACGGTCTCCCTTCTGCGATCGAAACCGAGTGTTGAAGACGGCCGCCTTCGAATGATTTTGGACATTCACTCGGGAAGGCCATCCTTCCTTTGATCACTGGTCACTCTTTGCTCTCCACCCATTGCTCATCACTAGCGTCCAGGAGGCAGAATTTCAGCATGGCGAGCGGCACTATGCTTTCGAGCGCAAGCCACGCAAAGGGTCCGCCCCTCGAGGGGCGACTTGGCGGCGCTCAGACGGCGAGCAATGAAATCGTGGTATTTGGCAGGTCCGATAACCGCCCCGCATTGGTCACAGTACTCGAGCTCGAGGCGGTTTAAGGTTGTCCCGCACAGGGACAGCCGCCGCTCTCCTTCGTGGTCCCGCATGACCATGGCCTCGTTGGGGCAGTTGGCCGCACAGGCCCCACAGGCGATACAACGTTCCGCGGCCACACGGAAATCGGTTGCCGTGGGATGGTCAAAATCCAGGTATCCCAACTGGAGGGCATTCACCCGCATACTGTCGCGGCAAATTTCCACACAGCGGCCACAGCGGCGGCAGATGTCGCAGCGGAGGCATCTCCTGGCCTCTTCCCGCACCGCATTCTCAGCATAACCCAATTCCACCTGTTGGAAGGTGATGCGACGGCGATCGGTATTGAGCAACGGCATGGCCGGTCGCTTCAAGATCATCTTGGTGGCGGCAGGCACCTCCAGACATTCGAGGCGTGCGCGGCGGACCGGCACCGGCGGCATCTGCGGTTGGGGAATCCCTCGCAGATACCGGTCGATGGCTTCAGCGGCACGTTTGCCGCCGCCAATGGATTCCACCACCGTCGCCGGACCCGAAACCGCATCACCGGCCGCAAAGACCCCCGGAATCGAGGTTTCCATGGTGATATTGTTGGTCAGAATCGTCTCTCGTCGCGACCACTTGAGCTCATCCAGCGGACGAAGAGCCTCGGTTTCAACCGTCTGCCCGATGGCTGAAATCACTGCCTCCACTGCCAGCAGGTGATCGCTGTTTTCGACCGGGACCGGCCGCCTCCTGCCCCGCTGATCGGGTTCCCCCAGCTCGGCCCGCAGACAGACCAAGCCGGTCAGTTTGCCGTCGGTACCCTGCACCTCCTTGGGGATCGTCAGAAATGAGAAAGTCACGCCCTCTTCTTCGGCCTGTTCGATTTCTTCTGCGTGGGCGGGCATCTCCGCCCGTGACCTGCGGTAGACCATGGTCACCGCTTCACAGCCGAGGCGGATGCAGGTGCGGGCAGCATCAATGGCCACATTCCCGCCGCCGACGATAGCTACCTGCCGACCCGGTGAACGCCGGTCGCCGAGTGCTACCCGGCGCAGGAATTCAACCGCATTGAGCACTTGGGGGAAATCGTTTTCCCCCGGAATCATGAGTCTAGAACTGCCGTGAGCCCCGAGCGCAATGAGAAAGGCTTCAAAGCCCTGCTCCCGCAGCTGGTCGATGGTGACATCCCGGCCCAGGCGGGTGTTGAGGCGGATCTCAACCCCGAGCTCAGTGATCATGGCCACTTCCCGGTCGATCACTTCCCGTGGCAGCCGATAGCGTGGAATACCTACCATCATCATCCCGCCTGCCACCGGCAGGGCTTCGATAATGGTCACCCCATAGCCTTTCAAGGCAAGAAAATAGGCGGCCGTCAAACCCGCCGGACCCGCCCCGATGACGCACACCCTGCGGCCATTGGCGGGCGCTTTGGGCGAGTTTCGATAGGTTCTTTCCGACATCGCCCGTTCCGCCGCAAAGCCCTTCAGGTATTTAATCGAAATCGCTTCGTCAATACGGCCCCGGACGCACATCAACTCGCAGGGATTGGTGCAGACCAGTCCGCAAACCCAGGGGAAGGGATTGTCCCTGCGAATCAGCTCGATGGCTTCCGCATCCCTCCCCATCCCGATCAGGGTCAGGTAACTGGGGATATCGATCCCCGCCGGGCAGGCGGTCTGACAGGGAGCGGGAGCCAGTCTGACGCACTCCCCTGTGGGGCAGATGGCGGTTTCGATATGGCTGAGAAAGACTTCGCGGTGGTCTTCGAGCACCTGCAGCATCTTCTGACCGGCCTGCCGGCCGACCTCATCGGTGCTGGTATCGATGATTTCCTGGGCGAGTTCGCGCATGGCCGGGTAGTGTTCGGGACCACCGCGCCCCCAGGAAACATCCTCAAGCAGCCTCAACAGTACTTTCGCTCGTCGCCGGCATCGAGGCACCTGCAATCTGCCGTTAGCGATCGTGTCAGCGAGGTCGTTGATAGCACTGGCAACTTCACAGACTGGGACCATCATAAGCAATCGCCTCTAAAACCTTGTTGGCCACCCGAGGGATGGCCCTCCCCGGTGCGCTCTCGGGGAGCGTATTTCGAAGCCGTGTCAAACCTGGCGAGAAAGCCTTGCGGTCGCTCTATTCCAGGGTGGCCATAGCCTTGGCATAGCGCTCCCGCCGAACCTGCGGAACCTCATCGGGCCGTCCGAAGTGCAGGCAATGGGTGGTACAGATGGTGACACACACCGGTTTCAGTCCCTGGTCCAGGCGGTCCATGCAGTAGTCGCACTTGATGACCTTACCCGTTTCCGGATTCCACTGGGGTGCACCCCAGGGACAGGCCGACATGCAGGTCTTGCATCCCACACAGAAACTCTGCTCTACGAAGACGATGCCGTCCTTATCCCGCTTCTGCATCGCGCCGGTAGGACAAGCGGCGACACACCAGGGGGTTTCACAATGGTAGCAGGGCATGAAGGTGTAGGCCGCCCGGGGCACCTCCCCCACCAGCTTCGGCCCTACCGTCACCACCTGGCACAGCCTCGGCCCGATCGGAAGTCCTTTGTTGCTCTTGCAGGCCACCTCACACGAATGACATCCGATGCACTTCTTCGCGTCCTGAAACAAATAGTATTGACTCATTGAGCATTCTCCTAAGCCAGCCGTCACGCCCTTCCATGGCCGTGCCGCAAATCGGGCTGGGCGGCTCTTACGGTTACGAAGGTATCATGGAGCGTCGGGCTGCCGCCGATCTTATTCGAGATGTTGGCCTGCAGGAGGCTTCCAAGCAACGGGTGGCGAGTTGAGCTTCATGACCAAAACCGTGCAGCTTGAAGACCGTCTCGGGATGGATGTGGTCGCTCACATAGGCGCGGATGAAGCCTGCCCCCGGGCCGAACGAACTTCCACCCGCATGCCAGCGTACCGAGCACATGAAACAAAGACTGTAGACCTCCTGCGACACCTGCGACATATGATCCTCCAGTGAAGTTGCAGGTGGTTTTCCGTTTTCCATCCGAGCCGGGATGGTGGTCAAGACGCTCTCCCCAATACCTCCTCGATGCTTGCTTCCAGGTGGTCGATTTCGATAGGCTTGATCAAATACTTCGCCACGCCTTGATTCAAAGCTTCCAGGAAGGTCTCCGGTGATGGATAGGCGGTGAGCACAACCACTCGAGTGGTCGGAGTGAGGCTTCGAATACGTTCCAGTAGCTCCAGACCGTTGAGATCTTGAAGCTTGAGGTCCAAGATGGCCAGTTTCGGGGAATGAAGCTGACACCACGCAAGGGCATGCTCGGCCTCCGTAAAGGTCACCACCTGATGCCCCACGGCAGTTAGAATGCGGTGCAGCATGCTGCATGCGTCCTGCTCATCGTCGACCACTAGAATGAGCGCCATAGTCTTGTCTCCGCGCTTGGAATAATTGCCTCTGCATATCCCGGCTTTCTACAAGGCAAATTCCGTACCAGGGTTTGGGGGGGGCGCATCGAAGCATCCGACTGCAGCAAGTGCCGACATGAGGTGCAGAGCCGAAGGGAGGGGAGGGGGTGCGGCTGCCGAGGAGTAACGATATGTGGTTTTGCTGCGAATGCGGCCCTCATTTCCCTGCTGGTTGGCACCCTGGAGGGATGATTTGTGGTGCAATAATTTCAATGCACTCGCATTATTTCTCTTGCATTGATGCGGATGCACTGAGGATAGATCGGCCAACCCGCTGTTCAGAAGCCGGTAAACGCTCGAGAGGCGGACAGTCCCCTGAAGCGCGGTGGACCTGGTGGGCGAGACCGGCGGAGAGTTCTGTCGGCTCCTCCGTACCTCGAGCCCGGACGATCGCGGGTGGGGGGAAGCGTGAGGATGCGGGAGAGGTAGCACGAATCTTGCTAAAACAATCAGGTTGATCGACACTCGCTTTAGGATTCGTATTCACTTTTTTGGGGTGAGAGGAGAAGTTGGCAGCATTTTGAAAACTAACGAACTGAGGAGGTTGCAGATGTCAGGAGGATTCAGGAAATGGCTGATTGGTGCAGTGCTGGTGCTGGCATTGGTCACATCCCCGTTTCTGCTGAGCCTGCCGGCCGGTGCGCAGGGTATCGAACCCGCCCCGGCGCAGGTCGCAGCAGAAAAACCGGCAGTAGTGGGAAGTGACCTGGGCTTGCCGGGGAAAATCGGCGAGGCCATCAAGAATGCGCCTGTCGGAAAGGACAAAGGCCAGATCGACCCGGAAGCCCCGCGAGGGGTATTTGGCATTCCGGGAGCACCGCAGGTCAATTATGTTGTGGCTATTCTTTGGGCTATATGGGTAGGATGGATCTTCTCCACAGTCGGCGCCTTTGGGGGCATTATGGCCGGTGTGGGGCATATGACGGTTTATGGACTTGGCGATTATGCGCGAACCTTCAAAGATTCAGTGCCGGCTCTGAACAAGACGCTCACTGACAGCATTCGTACTTCGAACCAATGGCTTGTGGGTCTCTCGTCGATCTTGAGTGTCATCAACTACCTGAAATCCCGGCGCATGTCCTGGCCGCTGGGACTTGCTCTGGGGGCTGGCTCCATCGTTGGTGCCTTCGCGGCTGCTTCCTTGAGTGGTGGCAAAGTAAGTTTCAGTCAGTACCAAGGCTGGTTTGGGTTCTTCGTTTTAATTGTCGCAGGATTTCTGTTCTACGAAACCACTCCTGCGGGACAAGCCAGCAAGAAAGCGGTTAAAGCTGCTACTCAGGCCTTTGAGCAGGCTGTGAGAGAAAAGGGCGATACTTGTGCCATGGGGGTATGTGCCAAAGAATGGGGTCTTACCCGTTCAACCTTCACGTTCTTCGGTTCCGAGTTCAGTTTCAATCCTGTCTGGGCCTTTGTCGGTGGCCTTATCATCGCCGCCATTTCCGCCTTCATCGGGGTGGGCGGCGGCTTCCTTTACGTCCCCTATTTGACCACCTTTGTAGGGTTACCCATGTATATCGTGGCGGGCACCTCCGCCCTCGCTGTGTTCATCAGCATGGTAACGAGCATCACCACGTATATTCAACTGGCCGGAGCAGGCATGGACTGGGGCTTGGTCGGGACCCAGCTCGTGGGTGTGTTCGTGGGCTCCATGATCGGCCCTCGCACTCAGAAGTACATCCCGGACATCTGGCTGAAACGGCTTTTCGTGGTACTGGCACTCTATGTGGGCATTCGCTATTTCAGCAGGGGCTTCTTCGGCGTGTCCTGGGTGCCCTGAGGCGTTCCTCGGGCTTTTGGATGATGGTACTTTACACGCAGGTTATAATATTATTTGCGGTATTGAGTCGAATAACAAGCTGTGCTCAGGCCTAATCTTGGTCTGAGCACAGCAAGGACGGTCCCCCAAAGCCATCTACCCGATACTGTTCAAAAGTGGTGAATACTCGTGTTAGAGAGTGTGGATGCCTTTCTCATCAGCCTTTATCAGCTCACCGGCAACCCGCTATGGGACTACCTGATTGGCACCTTTCTGCTCGCTTTTCTCACGGTTATCGTTGGTCAGATCACTCTTTCTCTGGTCTATCGAGTGAATCGCGAGCACCTGGAGCGTCTCGAAAGCCGCACCGAGCAATTGAATCGGCTCTCGTCCGACGCCATGGAAATTGGCGACCAAAGGAGCTACAAGGCCGTTAACAAAGAGGCCAGCGACTCCTACGGGCAGCTTTTCTTCAATCGTTTCGGCCTCTCCGCTGCTTCCCTCTGGCCGGCCTTCTTCGGTCTCGCCTGGATGCAGAAGCGCTTCCTGCAGATCGCCATTCCTATTCCCTGGTTGGGTCTTGATGCCAACTACTTCGTCATGTTTCTTATTGCCTACCTTCTGGCCAGGATCGTCTACGGGCAGGCAAGGAAGGTGCTGGTCCCGTTATTGCTCCCCCGCTGACAGGGCCCGGATGAAACCAAGGTTGCCCGTATCAGGCGGTCACCCCTGACCATTTGGAGCTCCGGCGGCCGTCGCGTGCAGGCATGCGAGGGAGCAAGCAGACGGATTGCAATGATGAAGACCGCAGTCAAAAACCTTTGTATCTACCACATTCTGGATGGACTCCGCCTTGGCCTGAGCCATTTTTCCGGTCCTTCCCGGGCCGCTCTCCTGTTCGCCGAGAAGCCTGAAGATCCAATGCGCATCTACGATCCCCAAGAGCTGCTGCGTGGTCACGAACCCAAACTGAAGGAACTCTATCTCGATTCTGATGGCTGGCGCAGGTGCGATGCGGTCTGCGATGAACTTGAAGGGAGCGGACTCATCATTCCGGAAAAGAACCTGGAGCTGGCCGGGCTTATCTCTCAAGGCGGCAGGTCCCGCGCCATAGCGTATCAGATGTGGTTTACGGAACATCATCCGGATCTTTGTTCCCCGGTCCCCACCGAACGTTGGCTGGAGCACGCAGTTGGTCTGCTTGCCCACGATTTTACCAACGAAGACGCCTTTTACGTCGGTATTTCCCGTTACGTGCTGCGGGAGTATGCGACGCATGCGGTACGAGACCACCTCCGGGATGAATTGAATCGGCTCTTCGGCTGGGACGTGCGGCTGGAGATCTACCCCATCCTGGATGCGGTGATCGGCATCTCCAAGACTCTCGAGGAGGGTTGCGCGCCTCGTGGCCGCTTGGTCTTCGTCGAGCCGCAGGCCATCGACGGGATTTCCTTCATGGTGACCTTTCCGGCGACCGAGCGGCCAGAGCTGAAGAATTTCAAACATGTGCGAAAACTGATGCTGGCGGTAGAAGATTCGAACCGCTGCCTCATTTCCGACAGTTCCGAGGTGATCGGGATTGCTGCCGGGGAACTTCCCCGCTGCCACATCACCGCTGACTATCGGGGTGGATACGGTTTTCTATCGCTGGCAGGAAAACCGGTGTGCAGCTTCTTCGACGGGAGCTTTCACTCTTCCACGCGGCGTCCCAATCTGGTACAGCTGGAGGAATCGCTGATCGAACTCGAGGTGGACCCCTCCGTCCGGCATGGGCTCTACCAGATCGCGTCCGCCATCGTCGGAACCTCCTGCGAAAGGCAACACGGCTGCTCCCTGGTGATCGACCTCGGCGCCACTCGAGTGACCATTCCCGGCCAGCAACTCGGTACTTCCCTGAACCTCACCCAACAGGACCACCTGGAGTTGGCCCAGTCCCTCGCCAAGGTGGACGGTGCCCTGCATATCGGCGCTGACCTGTGCCTGCACGCCTTCGCCTGCCTGCTGGACGGCGAGGGAGTGCCGGGAGAAGATCGAGCCCGGGGCGCCCGATTCAATTCTGCGCTGCGGTTCACGGCCAGGCACCCCGAGGTCATCGCGATCGTGGTTTCGATCGATCGACCCGTATCCGTCATCCAGGGAGGGGTGGACCTGACGGCCCAATGCGAGTGGCGCTCCTTTGCCACGGGCATCAGCACGCCGCCCACGTTGTCAGACTGGCTCCTGGAGAGTCGGTGATAAGGTTTGCGATGAGCACTTTTTTCAGGTGTCCGACCGCACCAGGCTCAGGGCAATAAAGGCGAAAACCTTTTATGCGGCCTGAATCTTCCGCTCTGCCCGGTATCGTTCAATCAGCCTTGGGATGCATAGAGAAGAGGCAACAAGGATGAGCGCCACCCCCGTCTTCCAGGACAGGAGTTGCTCCCAACGGCCGTCATCCCAAACTTCTTTCACCGTGCCCACGAGATAGGTGATGACGAATATGGCCACGACGATGCCGAGTGCCGTTCCGAGAAAGAAATCCCGGAAACGCACTTTAGTGAGGCCCATCCCGTAGCTCATGGGGCTCAACGGTATCCAGGCCAGGCGGAGGTAGAGGACGGTGGCAAAGCCGTTCTGTTCTATTATGTCGTCGTATTCTTTCAGCTTACCTGTAACCAGGGAAGCCGCAAACTCTCTGCCCAGATATCTTCCTATAAGGAAAGCCGCGGCACAGCCCGAGAGTGCCCCCAGCCACCCATACAGAAACCCGTAAAACGTGCCGAAAATGGCAGTGCCCAAACTGACCAGCACCACACCCGGCACAAAAAGGCAGACCCCGACCGTGAAGAACAGGATATAGGCGAGTGGAGCCCAAAACCCAGCAACCTCGAGCAGGGTGGCAAGGCTATCCGGGTTCAGATACTCACGTACCGGCGTGTATCGAACCACGACGGTGGCGACAATGCCGAAAAGGAGCAAGAGCACGGCCTTGACGGCAGCAGTCCTGCGATATCGGGTTGGTGCCATAATCCTTCGCCTCTCGAACAGGATGGTCCGGAGTCCCAACGTTAAAGACTCGATTTAGGAGAGTTTGAACAGCGGCGCACATTCAAGTCAATCACTTTTGTCCGCCATGTCATGGTTTTCCTGTAATCGGGACCCAACTCGGGAGATGCGCTCTTGCCGCTTCATTCGCCAAGCGATGAGGGGTTCCTGCCCCTGCTGCAGGAGCAGCGAAAGCAACCTCAGTGCATTGACAGCAGGGCAGGGATCTGCAAGACTCGACACGCGAGGTTCAACCCGAGACTCCATGAGCGTGATGGTGCCTGAATCCTTATATGACTGGTCGTAGATTGCGAAAATTCAATGCCTTGGTGCCGTCACCCGCCGATATTGCCCGCCTGATTTCCTACCCGGCGGAGCTTCCCATCACCGACAAGCGGGAAGAGATCCTTCAAGCGATCGGCTCCCACCAGGTGCTCATCATTACCGGAGAGACCGGTTCGGGGAAAAGTACCCAGCTTCCCAAAATGTGTCTGGAAGCGGGCCGGGGCCAAGCAGGCCTGATCGGATCGACGCAGCCTCGGCGCATTGCAGCCATTACCCTGGCCCATCGGGTGGCGGAAGAACTGCAGGGGGTGGGGAGTTCCCTGGTGGGCTATAAGATCCGCTTTCAGGATCGCACCGCGCGGACGACCCGCATCAAGTTCATGACGGACGGCATCCTCCTGGCGGAAGCCCAAAAGGACCGTCTCTTTCGGGCCTATGACACCCTCATCATCGATGAAGCCCACGAACGGACCCTTAATATCGATTTCATCCTGGGTTTCCTCCAGAAGCTGCTGGCGCGCCGGCCCGACTTAAAGGTGCTGGTCACTTCGGCAACCCTCGATCCGGAGAAATTTTCAAGAGCCTTCGGTCATGCCCCGATCATCGAGGTTTCGGGTCGTAGCTTTCCGGTGGAGGTATGGTATCAGCCGCCGGAGCCTGCCGACGAGGAAGATGACGTCAGCTATATCGATCAGGCCGTAGCGGCGGTGGATCTCATCAAGGCCGGCCATGACCTTGCGAGTCGCGGCGATATCCTCATCTTCATGCCCACTGAAAGTGATATTCGCGAGACCGTGCAGCGGCTCGAAGAGAAGCGCTATCCTCATACGATCGTTCTGCCGCTGTTCGGTCGCCTGTCGGCAGCCGATCAGCAGCGCATCTTTCAGCTCACCTCAGAAGAGAAGATCGTGGTCGCCACCAACGTGGCTGAAACCTCCATCACGATCCCGCGGATTCGATATGTGATCGATACCGGCCTTGCGCGCATGGCCCAGTACAATCCGCGTTCGCGCACTCAGAGCCTGCCTGTCCTGCCGATTTCCCAGGCCAGCGCGGATCAGCGGCAGGGTCGGTGCGGGCGAGTTGAAGCAGGCATCTGCATCCGCCTCTATTCCCATGACGACTACCTGGCTCGGCCACGCTACACGCTGCCGGAGATCCTGCGTTCCAACCTGGCCGAAGTCATCCTGCGCATGCTGTTCCTGCGGCTCGGTAACATTCAGGATTTTCCCTTTTTGGACCCCCCGTCCCCCGCTGCGCTCAAGGATGCTTTCGGAATCCTGCGAGAACTGGGAGCAATTGATCACCATCGTCGCCTGACGCCGATCGGCACCACCATGGCGCGGCTTCCCTTGGATCCCCGACTGGCGCGCATGCTCATCGAAGCTCGAACCAACGGAGCCCTCGCCGAAGTCACCGTTCTGGCGGCGGCGTTGAGCATCCAGGACCCCCGGGAACGGCCCTTTGAACAGGAACAACAGGCAGATCAGGCTCAGGCCCGCTTTCGCGATCCCCACTCGGACTTTGTGGCCCTTCTCAGAATCTGGCAGGCTTTTCATCATGGCGATTTGCCCGATGCTTGCGCGACCATTGGGGCGGTTGGGCACCTGGCCGCCCCTTCGATTGCGCCGCCCCCAAGGTTCCCCGGTGGTAGTATGGGAACCGGCGATGGTGAAGCATCCAGCGATAGTGCGAGGGCAAGCGAGCCCGAGGGAAACGGAAAAAGCGCCAGCACCGGGGAACTTCCGACCAGGGCGGAGGGGACCCGTCCCCTGCTGCCATCACTGATGCCGACTCGGAGCCAGATGCGTCGATTCTGCCAGGAACACTTTCTGTCCCTGCGGCGCATGCGCGAGTGGCAGGACATTCACGAGGAACTTCGCGTTATCCTGGCAGAGCTAAAGGGCTTTGCCGAGAACCAAACCCCGGCTTCCTATGAGGCACTGCATCGGGCGCTGCTGAGTGGGTACCTCAGCCACATCGCCTGCAAAAAAGAGAAGAATCTCTATCTTGGCAGCAAAAATCGCCGCCTCATGCTCTTTCCCGGTTCGGGACTGTTCAACCGGGGCGGCACCTGGATCATGTCTGCTGAGCAGGTGCAGACCACCCGCCTTTTTGCCCGAACCGTCGCGACCATCAAGCCGGAATGGATCGAGGATCTGGGAAAACCGCTGTGTCGTTCGGTTTATTCAGAACCGCACTGGGAAAAAGCCCGTGGCCAGGTGGTGGCCTTCGAGCGGGTGATCCTCTACGGGCTGACTCTGGTCGAACGGCGCAAAGTGCACTACGCACGCATCAATCTGGAAGATGCGCGTGAGATCTTCATCCGGTCGGCGCTGGTGGAAGGTGAACTGGCAGGCCGCCACGGCTTTCTGGAACACAATCGGGAGCTCATCGAGCAGCTTGCCGAGATTGAGCACAAAATCCGCCGCCGCGGCCTGCTGATGCCTGAGGAAGCCCTCTCTCGATTCTATGAACAACGGCTGCCGGCCCTTGCCGATGCCGCGTCACTTCAGAAGCTGATCAAGGATCGCGGTGGAGACGGGTTTCTCAGGATGACCGCGGAGGATTTCCTGGAGACGAGCCCCGAGCCGGCAAGCGCCGATCGGTTTCCCGATTATCTGACCGTCGGCGAGCTCCGGTTGCCGCTGCGCTATGCATTCCAGCCTGGCGCGGAAGACGACGGGATTACCGTGATCATTCCGTTGCAGGCGCTGCGCGACCTTTCTGCGGCTCCCTTTGCCTGGCTCGTCCCGGGGCTCCTGCCGGAGAAGGTCCTGTCGTTGCTCAAAGCCCTTCCGAAAGGATGGCGGCGGCACCTGGTACCGGTTGCTGCGGCCGCGGAGAAGTTATGGTGCGGTTTGAATCCCGAGGCGGGTGATTTTGAAGCTCAACTCAGCCGTGGGGTCTTCGATCTGGCGGGAATTCGCGTGCCATTAGATTCCTGGGACGAGAAGAACCTGCCACCTCATTTGCAGATGCGCTTCGAGGTGATCGCGCCGGATGGGATGGTCCTGGGAACCGGTCGAAATCTGGATGCACTGCGGGCCCTGGCTGTGCCCCGTCATGATGACCGAATGTGGGATGAGGCGCGTCGAACCTGGGAAAAGGAGAGCCTCACGGCCTGGGATTTTGGCGATTTGCCGCAGCGCCTCGCACTCGGCAAGGATGCTCTCGGGTTTACGGTTTGGGCGTACCCGGGGGTGGTCGCGGAGGGTCAGACTGCCGCCCTCCGGCTCTTTCCCTCGGAGGATGCCGCCTGCCGGGTCAGCCGTGACGGGCTGCTGGTGTTTTACCAGTGGGCGTTTGCCCCACTCGTGAAACCGCTCAGGAAATCCTGGAAATTTCCTGATGAACTGTCGTCCGAAAGTTTCTTCCTCGGCAACCGGCAGGAAGCGACGCAGGCCCTTCAGCTCTACCTCCTGCGGGAACTCTTCGACCTGCACGAGCCCCGGTTGCCTGACCGGGGCCATTTCGAAGCTGTCCGGAGCCGGCTCGGAGCTCAGGCAGGCATCCTTGCCGGCGAGATGCTCGAAGAGGTTTCTGAAGTGGTGCGCGTTCGTCATGCCTTGGTGACTTCTCTCCAGCGGCTGCGTAAACTCTCGGGCAAGAATCAGGCTGTGCTGGCGCAGCTGAGCCTGATCGAAAAGGATCTCGATCAATTGGCCGGCCCGGACCTTCTCGGGCGTGCTCGCAGGGAGGAACTTCGGGCCCTGCCGCGGTATCTCAGGGCGCTCGGCATTCGTGCCGAACGGGCCTACACGGCCCCGGAAAAGGACCGCCTCAAGGTGGGGCAGGTGATTCCCTTCCTTGAACGCTTTGCGCAGGTGCGGGGTGAGGTTATGATGCGGCCGGAGAAGAAACAAAGGGCACTCCTTGACGAACTTCGCTGGATGGTGGAAGAATTCAAGGTGAGCCTCTTTGCGCCGGAGGTCAAGGTGAGGCATCGGATATCAAGCAAGCGCCTGGAGGAAAAGTTTGCCGAATGGGAAAGGCTGAAAGACAGGGAATGACGGACGAAGATTTGCTTAACGATCCTGAAGGCCTGCAGTCGCGCATCAGGGAACGGCTGAGCGCCGGGTGCGGCTGTCAATCACTGTTCAGTCCCGAATCGTGCGATCGCGTGCGATCATCGAGTGTGATGCTGCTGCTCGGGCTGCAGGATGGGCAAGACGGTGCCGACCGGGAAATCAGTATCATCCTCAACAAGCGATCCCGGGATGTGCTCCAGGGAGGCGACCTCTGCTGTCCGGGGGGCACCATCAACTCGCGGCTCGATGCCTGCCTCGCCAAAGCCCTCTACATGCCCGGGTCCCCTCTTTCCCGCTGGCCTCACTGGTCCTCTCTGAAACGATCCTGCCCGCAGGAAGCGGGCCTGCTTTCCCGGCTCCTTGCCACAGCCCTGCGGGAGAGCTGGGAAGAGATTCGGCTGAACCCTCTGCGAATCAGCTTCCTCGGACCGCTCCCCTCCCAGTGCCTGATCGTCTTCCGGCGGGTGATCCATCCTATGGTAGCCTGGGTTACCCGGCCGCAACCGTTTACGCTGAACTGGGAAGTGGAAAAAATCGTGCCCATCCCTTTGCGATCGCTGCTGAACCGGGACAACTATGCGCGCTATTGCCTGGAGGTGCCGCCTCAGCTGGGATGGCGACTTCCCGGAAGAGACCACGAGTTCCCCTGTTTTCTCTATTGGTGGCAAGGCAGCAGGGAAATCCTGTGGGGGGTGACCTTCCGCATGGTGATGTCGCTCCTGGAATCGGTATTCGGGTTTTCGCCTCCGGAGGGACCGGATCTTCCCCGTGTCCAGGGGGTCCTGGAGGCACAATACGTTCAAGGCCGAGCTGGTCAGGCCACTCGACGGTGAGGTGCTCGAGCGGAATGACCGAACCCCAGACTGGGTCTCAGGCGGCGAAACGCGCCTGGGGACGCCGGTTGATCCCTGCGCGCAGCTTCATGGTCCTTGCTGAAGGACCTCAAGAGACCGGGTTTGGGTCATGCGATCGCTGCATCGGCCGCACCGGTTCAAACCCGCCTGGAAAGAGAGGACGGTTCGATGGTTCAGACAGGTGATCTGGTACTGGTTCATATGGATAACAAGCCAGCCTTCTTTGCTCGGGTAGAGGAAATCACCTCAGATTACAAACCCCAATGGTACCAGGTGAAGCTGCTGGTCCTGCAGATCCCGTTGATGGTAATCACCTGGATTCTACGGCGGGCCTACATTGACGGAGACGAATTCACCATGGGCGGGCGGCCGGTCAGGGTCACCAAGGTGGTTTCACCGGAAGAAGTGGCCCAAGCGGTGGACTCCAGCTTGGAGGAACCGGCGGCAGCCGTCGAACCCGCACAGGATAAAGCCGGCCCGCCCAGGAAAGCCAAAGTGCTCTCCTTCACCGACCGGCGAAAAAAGGATCAACCCTCCTGATCTCGGTGCCACCAGTGATCATGGCCCGCGAACCACCAGTCGGCGGAATCGGTGGCCAGGATCTGGGTCGCCAGCGTTTTTCCCATATCGGTTTGCAGGCGCTTGCGGGCGAAATGGATCCACTGATTGGCGTAGACATTGCCAAGATCGTTCTGTTCTTTCAATTCGAGAATCAGATCCAATTGATCGGCATCGTGGGCGAGTCTTGCTTCGAGGCTTTCCCGGGCCCGGTATTCAGCCAGCAACGCCTTGAATTCCCCGCCGAAGGGCAGGGTTGCAGCCAGATCGTCGATGGCTTCCTGTTCATGCACCGTGACGTACTGCTTGTTCACATAATTGAGGTCGCCGGTGCGTGCTTCGGGCACGTCGTGAAAGAGGCAGAGGCAAAGCACCTTGAAGGGGTCGACGCCCGGGGTGAGGCGAGCCATGGTGAAGCCGATCAGGCTCATGCGATAAGAATGTTCGGCCACCGATTCCCGTCCTGAGCGCAGGAACTGAAATCCGGAACGCGGCGTGCGCTTGAGCATCCCGAGTTCGAAGAAGAAATTGATGATTCCCTTATAAGTCGTCTCTCCACCCTGCTTGTTGCCCGAGGCTTCCTTTGTCTCCATTTTCATCTGTTGATGGCTGCCTTTCGCTCGAGGTATGGGTCGAACGTTCGCGCATCTCGATCGTTCATATCGCACCTGTCAGTGAAACGAGCGACGACATTATAACCTTTTCATGGAACTTCCGAAACGCTTTCAAGGCCTCGGCCACGATTGCAATGCGCGACTGATTGCAATAGAGTGTGGCAAAGACTGGAGCCCTGCGCCAAGGGGAGATCAGGGCCAAGGGAGGGTGAATGCTTTTGAGATGAGGGCAAAGGTTGTTTCCGCCGGAAGGTCGGACGGACGTGTGCCAAACAAGGGGTATCATGATCATGACAAAGTGGTTATCCTGTCGTCTCCCTGCCCTGCTTTTGGTCCTGGCGGTCCAGGGCGCAGCGGCGGCTTTTGCCGGCAGCTCCTTCTATCTCACCGTGGCGAGAAGTTTTGCCCATAACGAGAAACCCGAACTGCGACTCGACTATTCGGTCACCCACAAACCGATGTTGGTTCGCGTGCTGCGGCCCAAGAACCTTGATCGCTTTCTCGACGGACAGCTCCAGATCAGTCGGAGCTATGAAGAACCGACCACGGAACTGAACCCTGGCCATTATTTGGTTGTCGGCCTGAACAAGGTGGCATCCCCTTTCAGGACTTTCCGGGACATGCTGGATGTCAAGTTTCGGAAATCGTTCCTGGACACGGCCCTGCACAAGGCTCTTATCGAGGTATCGAAGGGCGATTTGGCCACCCCTCCGGAACCGATCATCCCGGGGGCGCCCGAAGGGTTTGACCTGGTTCGGGAGTACTACCTCGATCTGCAGTTCGGCGGGGAAAAAGTGAGCGATCTCGGCTGGTGGTTTGCTGACAGTGCCTGGCAGGAGGATTCCTATAAGATCCGGAAAGTGGTCCTCGAACCGCTGCCGGACGGCATCTATCTGGTTCAGGCAGTCCAGGGAAGCTCGGAAGCCCAGTGTCTCATGCAGGTGAGCAGTCTGGCCCTGCAGGTGAAGCAGTCGAGTGAGCAGTTGGTGGTGAGGCTGATCACGCGCGAGCTCGAGCCGGTGGCAGAGGCGGCGGTGAGCTACCGCGACTCTCGCGGGAAATGGTTGCAGTTGGATCGAAAAACCAATGATTTCGGGGAACTGATTTTCTCGAACCCGGAAGGCATGCTCGATGGAAAGCTGCTCATCAAGGCGGAAACCCCGGACCATCGGCAAGTCCTGGCGGATACCGATTTCCTGCCGGTGATTGCCAACGATGATGCAGTTCTGGTCATCACCGACCGCCCGCTCTTCAAACCCGGTGAGTCCTTTTTTTACAAGGGCATCGTGCGCTCCCACGAAAACGGGAGACTCGAGGTTCCGGAGGTTGCGCAAAAGCAGGCCAGTGTGACCGTGGTCCGTGCCGACGGTGCCGCGACGGGACTCCAGGCCCAGGTGCCGGTCACCGAGTTCGGCTCGTTCAGCGGCATGTTCGGGCTCGATGACACGCAACTGCCCGGCCTCTATCGGCTGGTTGCAGAAATTGACCGCAAGCCTTACGGCGGCGAATTCCGGGTCCGCGACTACGTTAAACCGACCTTCTACCTTGAGCTCATCGAACGGAGTCCGACGGTGGTGCCCGGGGCATCGTTTTCTGTCAAGTTCAAGGCGAAACGGTATGCCGGAGGGGCGCTGAAGGATGCCAAATATGAAGTCTTTCTCTACCGGAAGAAATTCGAAACTCCCCAGTGGGTGGTCGAGGCTGGGGCTGGGTTGAGCGCCACTGCGGACTACCATGGGGAAGTGCGCTCAATATCGGCCCTCACGGAACCGAAACGGATCTTCAGTTCAGTCGAGGCACGGCTTGCCGCGCTGGATGACAAAGCTGTCACCAATACCTGGGACTCAGCCCCCCGGATGGACGATGCTGGCCAGGCCTCGTTCACTTTCGAGGTGCCGAAGACAGGCTCCACAAGCGCTGAGGAGTGGATCTACACGCTGATGGTGCGGGCGCTCGATCGTGCGGGATGCCAGGCGGTGCTCACGGAAAACCTTTTCGTCACCCTGGCCGAGGCACAGCCGACGATCCGGTTTTCGGCAACCATGGCGCAGGCGGGGGAAAAACACCACACCCTCCGAGTGCGTTCGACCTACCCGGACGGCAGGCCAGCCCCTAACGGTGGTGGTGTGGTCGAGGTTGCGCTCGAGCGGGGAGGACAAGCCCCAACCGCCTTCACAAAGCTGCCCTTTACCACCGACGCTCAGGGTTTGTGCCAACTCGCGCTGCCCGAGCTGCTCCATCACGGCCGGTTGTCCGCCGTCGCGACTCTCGAAACCCTTGATGGCAAACCGATGCAGCACACTGCCACCTCGCAACCGGCGGTTATGATCGTGGGGGGAGGTCAGGGAGAAACGGTGGTCGAGAACGAGGAACTCGAACTCTATGCATCGACCACCACCCTGAGCCCGGGTGAAAAGGCGCAAGTCCTTGCACTGCTTCCTGCGAACTGGGGTAAGGCAGAAAGCGGGACGATCTGGGAAACGGTCTCCGGCTGGAAGATCCACGACACCAAACCGTCCCCCATCAAGGGGAGGAGCTGCTGGTTGGAAGTTGAGGCCAGACCTGAGTACGGGACCGGGTTTTATCATACGGTCACGATCCCCACGAGCGGTGGCAAATATCGGGAGCAGACCCTCGGCTTCCGGGTCGTTCCCTGGTCTAAGCGTCTTAATGTTGCGGTGTTTCCGGAACGGCCCGAAGCCGAACCGCTGAACCCCCTGAAGATCGATTTCGAGGTCAAGGACGCTGACGGTGCCCCGGCGGCGGAGACGGAACTGGCGGTTACCATCGTCGATCGGGCGGTCTATGCGGTGCAGGGAGAACTGCGGCCAGGGGTGTTCGACTTCTTCTATCCACTGCCCCGCTTGAACCTGGCTACTTTCTATTCGGATGAACTCCAGGGGTACGGCTATGCGGCGCTGCTGAAAAAGCCGAACTTCAAGCTGGGAGCACTCAAGAGCCAGAGCAAACCGACCAAGAAGTCGATGAGGGACACCGCCGGCTGGTTCCCCCACGTCGTCACTGACGCCAATGGACACGCGGCGATCACCGTCGATCTACCCGCCAACATCACCGAATGGGTGGTCACGGTGGTAGCAGCTGACAAGGTCGGTCGGGTCGGGGAGGGTAAGGAGCGATTTCGGACCGTTGCCGACGTCTCGGTCGATCTCCTGGCGCCCCAGTTCCTGCGGGACGGAGAGGAAGCGACCCTGCAGGTGAAGCTGGTCAATCATCTTGCGCAGCCTGCGGCTCTGACCTCGATGATCAGCCTGCAAGGTGGGGCGCGGTTCCGGGAGGGGCCAACGGCGCGAGCGGTAACCCTACCGGGCACAGGAGAGGAGATCTGGCCGCTGGCGTTGGAAGTCGCGGGGGCGGGGGGCGCGGCCACGCTCAGAGTCGCCCTTGAATCGCCGGAGCGGATTCGCATTGGCGGTGCCGAGCACTTCGAGATTCCGCTCAAGCCTGCGGCCATGCCTCAGGTTTATTCGGGACGCGGCGGAAAACACGTCCAGATAAGCGGTCTGCCCGAGACCGGGCTGGCCCGTGAGCTGAAGGTGCAGGTTAGTTCCGGGCTTCTGGGCGCAGCCCTTCATGCGGCGGAAGTGCTCGTGGCGTATCCTTATGGTTGTACCGAGCAACTGGTGCATGCGACGATCCCCAACGTGGTGCTCATGGATCTGGTGGAGTGTGCCGGCATCGAGCCGCACGAACTGGGTCCCTTGGAGACGGTGTTGACCAAAGCGGCCCGCAATGCCGCTCTTGGGATCAAGAAGATCATTCAGAACCAGAAGACCGACGGCGGGTTCGGCCTGTGGCCGTCGGACCCCCACACCTCCCTGCCGGCGACGGTAACCGCGCTCTATGCTTTGAAATATGCCTCGGAACTCAAGATCGAAGGGGCTGCGGCGGCCTTCAACCGTGGCTCCGACTGGCTATCCCGGCAGTTTGAAGAAGACCGCACCACTGCCGACTACTCGCTGTCGGGCTACGAGCTGGCTCGAATCGCGAGAATCGGTAGTTACGGGCAGCCACACAAGGAGGAAATTGTCTACGTGGAACGAGTTCACCAAGCTGACCGGCCGGACGTCGAAGATCTGGTCTATGCTCTGGAAATATTTGCAGCTCATGAAGATCAGGACTGGGACCGTTTCAGCCAGCACTTCCAGGGATCAACGGTCAAAACCGAGCTGATCGCCAAATTGCAGGCGGCACTGGCGCGCCTGGAGCCGCAAACTCCCTGGCAGGCAGCTCCCACAGAATCCCCACTTGCTGAGGCGCTCGGTTTTCGCTTTGGGATGCCGTTCGTGGTTTCATCTGCACTCGGGGTCTTGAAGGAAGCGGGAGCACTGCCCGAAGAACTGGCGGCCCAGCTGAAACGCTTCCTGCTGGCCTCAATGACAAATGGCTGGTGGACTTCAACCTTTGATACGGCCCAGGTGATTTTCAACAGCCGAGCGCTCCTGAGCGAAGAGGCGGCTGTCTATGCTGCCGAACGGGCAGAAAAGCCCCGGCGCATCCTGGTCCGGTCGAAGGATGGGGTCGGATTGGGGGCGCTGTCGCGTATTCCAGCAGGTTTCGTCGGGACATTCCCTGATCCGGGGCCGCTCGAAAGCCTTTCCGAAATCCGTCTCGAAGGGCTCAAAGGCGAAGAACTGACCAGTGCGGCGATCAGGGTCGAGGTGCCGTATCCCGCGGCGAAACCTTACGCGCAGGGTCTGCAGGTGGAACGGAGGTTCCTGCAGATCACCCCCGACGGCAGCAGACCGCTCGATCTTTCCAAACCCCTTGCGGTAGGGACTACGGTGGTGAGCGAGGTGCGGGTGAAGCGCGCCGCCGCGCCGCAATCGGGGGCTATCCCCAGTTACTTTGTGGTGGTTGAAGATGGGGTCCCGTCCATTGCGCAAGTGCTTGACGACGACGAAACTTACCTGGCGGATGCCGGGATTCAGCCCAAAGACGAGTCTTATTGGAGCTCGATTAAAGAGACCCAGCGCTTTCCCGAGAAGACTGCCAGGATTGCCCGACTACTACCGAGCGGGGAATTGCGGCTCTACCAGGTTTGGCGAGTGACCTTCGCCGGGAGGGCGACGATTCCTCCGGTACGGGCTTTCGATATGTATGACGAAAACGTTCGGGGAAACAGTGAGGCCCAGGGGGTGCAGGTGAAATAGGCAGGCCGGAGAACCAATGAAACCATGCTGGGCTGGGAGATTATCGGGCAGGGCGATGCTGCTGGAAGCGGGAGCGGCGATCATCTTCTTTGGGTCGCTTATGCATGAGCCGAAGCTCGTCGAATATGCTACGCGGGCTCTCCAGGAACTGCGCCTGAGAGGATATGAGATCCCCAGCGCGGCCGACCCGGTGCGGGCCTATCCAGCCGCTACCTCGGAGTATTTCAGCGGCTACCATGCGGGCGGCTGGCGCCCCGGGGTCATGGTGTTGCGGACGCATCCTGAGGGTGGTGCCAACGTTGAGATGGTTCTGCGCCATGAACTGATGCACGAAGCGAGTCTCCGCACCTGCAGGGGGAAGCTGCCGTTGTGGGCTGAGGAGGCGGCAGCCATGAGCTTCAGCGGGGAACTGCCGGGGGCGCAGGCTGCCGACATGCCGACCGAAGCCGATCTGGCGAACCTGCGCCGGCGGGTGAGGCTCGGTGCCGGGCTCGACCCCGACTCCTGGCGTACCCTCGCTTCGGTGGTGGCCTGTTACGGCTGGCCCACAAAACCTTGTGCTCGCTCGGAAGCCATCGAAAAGCTCGTCAGTCAGCCTCCCGCCCCCAACGAAACGGGGTTCAGCTATGTCTTGGTGAGTCTCGTTTCAGGGCGGCTCCTGGAAGCCCAGGGCGATCTCGAAACCTGCTATCCGCCCGGATCCCTGCTCAAGGTTCCCTATGCCGCCGCCTTGCGGGATGCCCCCCCGGTGGAAGTGAGCCGCGAGCTGGCAGCGAGTGACACGGAACAGCTCCTGTCCAGGCGAGCGAGTCTCGAGTGGGAGCGGTTCCGGTTCCTGCTCTCCCCCGCCCGGGAGTCTGGCCTCTCGGCGAGCACTCCGCTTGAGGAAGGTGGCGGACAGGACGAGCGGTTCTGGCGACAGTGTCTCGGGGAGCGGGGGACCGATGGGGGGTTCCCCCTCGAGGCGAATCTCCTCGACCTTGCCCGAATCTTGCGAGCCTCGCTCCGATATCGCCCGGACTATTTCGCAGGACTCTCCCAAAACGGTCTCCTGGCAGCTTCCACGCTCTACCGCGCGCCGGCGGAAGACAAACGGATTCTCACCAGGCTCCAGGCTCTGGCTAAGACCGGAACCGTTGCCGATGAACGGGGCACTCCCCTGCTGGGACATCTCATGGTTGCCTGGCCGGCGAAAGAGCCGTTATTCCTGGCCGTGTTTCGCAGCCTGGGCGTCAATGGAGCCGCGAATCTTCACCGAGCCGGGAAAACCTTACGGTCGTGGGCAGCTCGCTACCCGCCGCGATTCGGCAAGGTGCGGGTGAGGCTCCTTGTGCCGGTCCCTCGCGCCTCGTGGGAAGTGCTTGATGAGTGCCCGACCTTTGAAATAGTCGAGGCTGGCAGTTGGAAGGAACGGGTCAGCACCTGCGGTCGATTTCGGATCATTTCGACCGTCCGGGGCAGCCGCCCGGAACGGCTCATTACCGGAGTCCTGTTGAGTTCTCCGGATGACCGGACGGTCGTTCTCGAAACCGACCCGGAAAGCTATGCCGATGCCGTCCTCGCGGCAGAAGCCCAGGAACTTCGTGGGGAAGGGGCCCGGGCACTGCGGTCGGTGATCCTGTGGAACGGGATCCATGGCCGGCACAGGCATGAAGATACCTCGTCGCTTTGTGACACCACCCACTGCATGGTCTTTCAGGGAAGCCTGCCGGATGCCGAGGAAGCACGAGGAAGTCAGGCTGATCCCGCCCTCCTTAAGCTGCTCGATCAGCTCGCCGCCAGCAGGAAACGCGATTGGCTCCCTTTTTCCAAGGGTGGGAGTGAGTCGTGGGTGAGAGCGGTGCCGGTATCAGGACTCCGGCGTATCGTGGAAGAGCCGTCGATCTTGGATATTCGACGGCAGAGGACCCGAACGGGAAGCATCGTCATCCATCTCATGTATGGGGAGACAGAAGAAACCGTTCCCTGTGAGGTGTTCCGCAATCGACTGAAGTTACCTTCGTGCCCGGAAGTCATACGCTACGATGAGGGCCGGGATTTGTGGCACTTTTCAGGGATTGGCGAGGGCCACGGTGAGGGCCTATCGATTGCCAGGGCCGCAGCCCTCGCCGAGGCAGGCCACAGCGCTGCCGAAATTCTCACCGATACCTACCGCTAGTAGAGGGCGGCCCCAATTGCCATGAGAATCGGGTGAGGAGCGTCATGGAACAGAAGCGTTTTCTGGAGCCAGCCCAGGCCCACGAGTGCATCGCTTCCTCCATCGTAAGAGATGGCGGGGCTGCGGGATCGAGGGCAGAGAATAGCCGTGGCGTCCGTCGCAGACCATTCCAGGCGTTGCGACCATCTTATTGAATTCCTCTTGCCCATTCAGGTCTGTGCCTGGACCTGCCCAGTAAGCGAACACGCCATCCTCCTGGAGAAGTTCCGGGGCAAAGCGGGTGAGATGTGCCGGTTCCAGTTTCACCGCCCGCATGGTCACGAGCCTGAGAGGCTTCTGCAGGAAGAGGCGACTTGAGCGCACCAAGTCTTCCCATCGGCCCTCCACGACCTTGAGATTGGGCAGCGCCAGTCGTGCCAGTACCACTTTGAGGAAGCTGACCTTCCGGCGTTGGGATTCGAGCAGGTGCATCTCCAGGCCAGGATAGACAATCGCCAGCGGAATGCCCGGGAATCCCGGCCCGGTTCCGAGATCGAGGGCCGGCCCGGCGCGGGGAAGCCATCTGGCCGGCAGCAGTGAGTCCAGCAAATGGCTTTCGATGATTTCCTGAAGATCGGTGATGCGAGTGAGGTTGCAGGTTCGGTTCCAGGCGAGCATTAACGAGACGTGCTCGTGGCATGCGTTGGCCTGTTCCTCGGACAACGGGATGTCGTGGTTGGCCGTGACACTCAGGAGGGTTTCGAGGAAATCGGCTTTGATCAGCGGTCGCTCAGGCGTCTGCATTGTTTTCCCTTGACATCGAAAAGTTTCAATGCCTATAGGCTCACCCTTAAACGAAATCTTCCAGTTCATAAGGTCCTCTCAACCTTGTAGCGGTTTGGCTCTCGGCGCCGTCCTTGTGGCTCACGGGGAGGGCTTGTTGACCACGCATCGTGTAAGGAGTGTCCCATGACCTTTCAGGAGTTGATCCTTGCCCTGGACAAGTTTTGGTCTGATCGCGGGTGTGTGCTTCAGCAGCCCTATGATCTGGAAGTAGGGGCCGGGACCTTCAACCCCGCCACCTTCCTGAGGGTTCTCGGGCCGGAACCCTACAAAGTTGCTTACGTCGAACCCTCCCGGCGCCCCACTGACGGCCGCTACGGGGAGAACCCCAATCGCCTCCAGCATTATTATCAGTATCAGGTGATCATCAAACCGTCACCCCCTAATTCACAGGAATTGTATCTGGAGAGCATGAGGAGCTTCGGCATCGATCCGCTCGACCACGATATCCGGTTCGTGGAAGACGATTGGGAATCGCCCACCCTGGGTGCCTCGGGACTTGGCTGGGAGGTTTGGCTGGACGGCATGGAAATCACCCAGTTCACCTATTTCCAGCAGGCCGGAGGCTTGTCCCTGAACCCGGTCAGTGTCGAACTGACCTACGGTCTCGAGCGGATCGCCATGTACCTGCAGGGGGTCAATAATGTCTACGATCTCGCCTGGAGCGGCAACGTGACCTACGGTGATGTCCACCACCAGGGGGAAGTGGAATGGTCGCGCCATAATTTTGAGGAAGCGAGTGTGGAGATGCTGCTGCAGCTCTTCAATATGTATGAAGCCGAATCGCTTCACCTCAACGAGCGCGGTTTGGTGCTCCCCTGCTATGACTACTGTCTGAAATGCTCCCACGTCTTCAATCTGCTGGATGCTCGGGGGGCGATCAGCGTTACGGAGCGCACGAACTACATCGCTCGGGTGCGCAATATGGCGCGTCTGGCAGCCCACGCCTACGTGGCCCAGCGGGAAGCCATGGGCTTCCCGCTGCTGAAGAAATGGGATTAAAATCACGAACCCTATGGAGGAAACCATGGGCGAAGCCTTTTATCTGGAAGTGGGTTGCGAAGAGATTCCTGCCGGGTATATCGGCCCAGCGCTCGAAGCGATGGCGCTCGAGATGGGGCGTTTTCTAGAAGAGAACCGCATCGGCCATGGCCAGCCAGTCACTACCGGAACCCCGCGGCGACTGGTGCTGGTGATTCCGAACGTGGCGCTACACCAGGAAGCGTGCTCGATGGAAGTCATCGGGCCTCCGCGCCAGGTGGCCTTCGATGTCGCAGGGAAGCCCACCAAGGCCGCCGAAGGCTTTGCTCGAGGCCAGGGAGTGCCGCTCGAGGCGATCCAGATCAAAGAAACCCCGCGAGGCGCTTACCTCTGCGTGATCAAGGAGGAAGGCGGTTTTCCCACCAAGACCCTGCTCGAAAAGATGCTTCCGGATTTCATCGCTCACATCCCTTTCCCCAAATCCCAGCGCTGGGGGAGTTTGAGCGTCACCTTTGCCCGGCCCATCCATACCTTGGTTGCCCTGCTTGGCAGGGAAGTGATCCCCTTCACCTACGGCGACATCGCGAGCGGCAACCGCTCCCCGGGCCACCGGTTCATGAGCCCGGTTCCTCTTGAAGTGACCGACTACGCCAGCCATCGGGAGAACCTCAGAAAACATTTCGTGGTGGTTGATCGGGAAGAGCGCAAAAGACTGATCCTGGAAGGCATCGAGGCAGCGGCTGGGACGGTTGGCGGACGCATCCTCGAGGACGAGGAGCTGCTCGAGGAAGTCACGCAACTGGTGGAATGGCCTCAGCCGCTGGTGGGAGAGTTCGAGGAGAAGTACCTCGAGCTGCCGCCCGAGCTGCTCATTACGGTCATCAAGAAACACCAGCGCTATTTTGCCATAACCGACGCAAAAGGTGATCTGTTGCGCTATTTTGTGACGGTGGCCAACACCATCCCCCGTGATTTTAACCTGGTAGCAGCCGGCAATGCCCGGGTGGTTCGCGCCCGGCTCGAAGATGCGCGGTTCTACTACGAGGAAGACCAGAAACTGCGCCTGGAGGATCGGGCTACCCAGCTCCAGGCGGTGGTGTTCCATTCCAAGCTGGGAACGAGTTGGGAGAAAGTCGAGCGCTTCACCGCGCTGGCCAGATGGCTGGGCCAAAAGGTGGCTCCGGAACGGCTCACCGCTTTACTGCGTGCGGCCTATCTGTGCAAGACCGATCTGGTATCCGGCATGGTCGGTGAATTTCCCGAGCTCCAGGGGATCATGGGCCGTGCCTATGCGCGGCTGCAGGGGGAACCGGAGGAAGTGGCGCAGGCGATCTTCGAACACTACCTGCCGACTCGCGCCGGCGGTCCGATTCCCGAAGGGCTTGAAGGCGCTCTGCTCAGCATTGCCGACAAAATGGATACCATCACCGGCTGCTTCGGTGTCGGACTCCTGCCGACCGGCACCGCCGACCCCTTCGCCCTGCGCCGGCAGACCCTCGGAGTCATCCGTATCGTCCTCGAAAAACCCCTGAAAGTGTCCCTCACCGACCTGATTGAGCAGGCCTTGCAGCAACTCGGGTCGAAGCTGACCGAACCACGGAACACGGTCAAACAGGGAGTGCTGGACTTTTTCTTCGGACGGCTCAGCCACATGCTGGTGAACCAGGAGGGATACACGCCGGATGTGGTGGAAGCAGCGCTCGCAGTGGGCATTGACGATCTGATCGCGGCTGTCGCCCGGGTCAAAGCCTTGGCTGCCTTCAAGGCCCGGCAGGATCACGAAAGTGTAGTCGGGGCCTTCAAGCGGGTGGCGAACATCATCAAGGAACCCGAGACGACCGCCGTCAACGCCGAGCTCTTTCAGGCAGCGGCCGAGCAGTCATTGCTGACAGCCCTGGCTGGCGCCGAGCAGGTCATGACCGGCCACCTGGCTCAAGCCGACTATGGCCGTGCGTTCGAGGCCGTATCCGAGCTTCGAGGGGTGATCGACGCATTCTTTGATTCAGTCCTGGTGATGGACCGGGACGAGGCGGTCCGCCGCAACCGGCTGGCGCTGCTCACGCGAGTCTACCAGCTCTTCAGCCAACTGGCCGACTTCCGAAGGATCCAGACCGGATAAGGGCTGCTTTGAGGTTAGGTACCGGACGCCGGGCTTACTCTCTGCGCGGAGAGCCCAAATCCTGGAAGTAAAAGATTCTGCCGTTGCATCGCTGGTTGCCAAACTCAAGCCTGGCAACCAGCAAAAGTAACCGGCCAATGTCAAGGAACGGGACCGGGAGATTCGAGTCAGTCTTGCGATGAGCGACGGCGAAGTGGAGAGGACAGCTTCTTCCGGACCCCTTCCCGCGCTTTTCGGTTCAAACTGTTCTTCTACAGTGTTTTGTCAAAAATGGCCTTTTGGGGTCTGTAAACCCGCATGAAACCTAGGTTGTGTTTTTTGAACGAAAAATATGTAGTGCCAGGAAATGTGCACTTTTTCCTTCTCTATGTGGTTATTGAAAAATATTATGGGGCCACCCTAACGTAGTGGAGGCTCCCATGTTCGTCCGTGCTAAAAAGTCAGGCCCATATCAATACCTCCA
>JAPXSS010000019.1:0-34504 GCA_033812955.1 Syntrophobacteraceae bacterium
CCAGTGAGCTTGGCGCTTCCACCGGCAATGTACTCGATCCCGCCCTTCTTGGCAAGCCGTTCTTCAGCCCTTTCCGGGGTTCTCGTTTTGCCCGAAAAGGGAGCGCTCCGCTGTGCCCGCAACAACCCCGAGGTAGGCAGGGATGGCCCCAACGGGCCGCTGCCGGCGGGGTCCACTGTCCGGCCTTGGTCTCGTAGTGTCGCGCCAAGCGCCAATGGCTCGTTTTCAGAGGGTTATCAGGTGGTAGGTCCGTTTGCCGAGTCCGATCTGCTCTGCGTACTTGAGCTGGTGCTGCCAGTCGACTTTGGGATAGATTGCCCTGATTTTGTCGATTCCGGCCTCGGGGTTGCCCGCAAGGCACGATGAAGCGAGAACCGGCTGGGCTTGCAGCAGGTCCGCCGAAGCCTGATCGATGGCCACCGGGTCCCGTGAGGCCATAATCCCGATATCGGCGACTATGGGGGTATCGGCAAAGGGATAGCAGTCGCAGGCGGGAGAAATCTGAGTGAGGACGTTGACGAACAGTGAGCGCTTTTCTTTCCCTTTGATAGCTCCCACCGTGTATTCCACCATCCGTTCCATAAAACCCGGCAGATCGATCTCCCAGTTGATTCCCAGGGCCCCCTCGGGGCAGGCATGGACGCAGCCGCCACACCCCACGCAGCGCTCAAGATTGAGATGCGCCAGCTTTTTCACTTTGGTGTTGGGCCGCGGCGTGTCAGGCGGCCGGTCAACGATGGTGATGGCCCTGTGCGCACAGAATTCGCCGCACGTACCACAGGCGATGCACTTTTCGGGGTTGACCTGGGGCGCAACCTCGCAGTGCTGCGCCATCTTGCCCCGGCGCGAGGCGGAACCCATCCCGAGGTTCTTGATGGTGCCGCCGAACCCTGACATTTCATGAAGCTTGAAGTGGGCAACGGAAACCAGTGCCTCCGCTCTCACCACCGCCGAGGCGATGTAGGTTTCCTGAAAGTGCTTGAGTCCGACGGGGACCGCAATTTCGTCGCGGCCGTCGATGCCGTCGGCGATGATGAGGGGAGCGTCAAGGGCGGCATACGAAAAGCCGTTCAAGACAGCCGTCTGCAGGTGGTCCACGGCATTGCCCCGGGTGCCCACATAAAGAGTGCTGGCGTCGGTGAGGAAGGGTTTCCCACCAGCCGCCTTGATGGCATCGATAATCGGTCTGATCAGGAGCGGGCGGATGAAGGCGGTATTTCCCCGTTCGCCGAAGTGCAGCTTGACGGCGGTAAGCCCGCGTCGTTTGATCACCTTCCTGATGCCGGCGGCATCGACCAGCGTCCCAATTTTGCTCAGCAGGCTGCGCTTGTGATCCGTTTTTAAATCAATGAAATAGACTGAGCTCGCCATGATCTGCTCCAATCCTACCGGACAGGTCCTCAAGCCAAGAGAACTGCCAGGATGCCGGTTAAAAAGATTCCGTCAAAAGTCCCGGCTCCGCCGATGGAAGCTACCGGGGCGTTAAGATGTTTCAGGTCGTCCAGGTGCAGCAGGTCGGCCCCGATGAGCGTGCCCAGAGTGCCTGCCACGTAAGCGGTGGGGGCGGCCCAATGGGGGTTGATGAGCAGGGCGGCAAGGGCTGCCACCAACGGTGGAATGAACATGGGGGTCGCGATCCCCACCCCGGGCACCGGCCGGGCGAGCCGATAGACCACATAAGTCACAATGGCCAGGGCGATCATCATCCGGATGGGGTTCTCAGCGTGGCTCAAGAGGTAGAGCGACAGGCACGAGGGCAGGATGGCGCCGCCCAGATTCACGGCCAGCACCATTTCCCGCCGATTGGACCAAGGGGGTGGGTGGAACCGCATGCCATAGAAACCGATGGTCGACAACTCCTCAGGTTCATTCTCCAGCCGAATCCGGTGAAGCGGCACGTTGATCAGGCTCCCCGCTATGCATAGAAAGAGAAAAGAGAAGAGGTATTCGGGAGGGATGCCGAGCCGACTGAAGGCCCATGCAAAGAGACCAAACTGTACGAGGGCAAAGACGAAGAAAAGCAGAAAAAGGAAGCCAAAAAAGAAGAACAGGAGGAACGGAGGAAAAAACATGCCGGATCCTTTTCAGTTGGGTGAAGCACTATGGCAAGGTATGGGCAGATGGCGTCTTGTCGGTCGCAAAGCGGAAGGCGGTCACGGTCCGGCTCTGCTCCCAGCGTCGTTTGTCAGCTTCTCCACCCTTGGGATAGCGTCAGAACCGCCTCGGTGAGGCTCCTGAAAGTCCTGACCCGCTCCCATGTGGGGTTGCGCTGCAGACTTTCAGCGGTGTCCCCAACCCGATCGAGCAGGACGCCCCGGCATCCCGCTCGGCTTGCCGCCAGCAGGTCGGATTCGCGATCTCCGAGAAACCAGGTCTCGGCAAGGGGGAGCCGGAATCGTGCCGCAGCAGCCTGAAGCATTCCCGGAAGCGGTTTGCGGCAGGAGCATCCTTCGTCGGGACGATGCGGGCAGTAGAAGGCTCCGAGAATGGCCCCCCCCGCCCGCTCGACTCCTTCGATCAGGCAGGCGTGGATGTCCCAGAAGTCCTCCCAGGAAATCAGGCCGCGGTTCAAACCCGACTGGTTACTGATCAGAATCGTACCGATATTATGGCGATGCAGCCATGCCAAGGCCTCGAGTGAATCCTGGTAGAACCTGAATTCGCCACGATGCTTGATATAGTCGGGGTGGTCCGCGTTGACGACGCCGTCCCGGTCGAGCAGCAGAAAATGCCGGGACTGCCAGTCAGCGGTACTGACCCAAATGAGCATCGAGTTCTCCTCGGGATTCCCGGGTCTCGCCCAGTCACCTTGGCAACGTGTCAGCAGAGCCCCAACGCGGTCCTCCAAGGGTTCCGGAGCCGAAGCCGGTGTGCCGGTTTCCGGCTTGACATCGCCCAAAGAGCGCGGAAGAATTGTTGTCTGAGTCGAGACCGGGCATCGTTCGTCCATGGAATCTCAACACGTTGAGGTTAGCAAAAAGAGATGAGTGAAGCAAGCCATCTGGAAAATCTGGAAAAGATACTGGGGTATTCTTTCAAGAACCCGCGTACGCTCCATCAGGCCCTGATACATCGCTCCTTTTCCCATGAAAATCCGCACCTGGAGGAAACCGATAACGAGACCCTCGAGTTTCTGGGCGACGCGGTCCTAGGGCTGGCCGTCAGCCACATTCTCCTCGAACGCTTTCCGCACCTCAATGAGGGGGAGCTCTCTCGGCTGCGCTCTTCGATCGTGAACGAGCGGGAACTGGCAAAGCTCTCACACGGATTGAATCTCGGGGATTTTTTGCAGCTCGGCAAGGGAGAGGAACTCACCGGTGGCCGTCAGAAACCCTCGCTCCTGGCCGATACCTTCGAGGCGGTGTTGGCGGCGATCTACCTGGACGGCGGAATGGAGGCGACCATCCATTTGGTGGAACGACTTTTCGAGGCTTTTCTGGGTGCTGAAAGGGACACCGACCCGCTCAAGATGTGGGACAAGGATTATAAAACCCAGCTCCAGGAGTTGACCCAGGGACGGTTTCGAATGGCGCCTGTGTATCTGTTGGAAATTGAGGAAGGACCCGATCACGACAAGACTTTTCAGGTGAGTGTGGCTCTGGATGGGCGAATTCTGGCGCGAGGTTCGGGCAAGAGCAAGAAGGAGGCCCAGCAGCAGGCGGCCCAGCAGGCGCTCGAGGCGCTCAGCGACGAGTAGCGGCGGGGAGGCACGGTGCTGGCCCTCCCCGTCTCTCTCTTCCTGCGTGAGTCCGTGTTCGGCCTCACATTGCCTGGCTCAAGGCTGGCGATAGGTACCGGGTTCGATGAACGGTCCGTAAACGGCCTTGGCACGTTGCAGGGTTTCGATGGTCTTCTTCCAGACGGTGAAGAAGCTTTCCGGGCAGTCCGGGGCGGTTCTTTCATAGAAGGTGATGGCCCTGTTCAATTTGGCAACCCAGGGATCGATGCGGAACTTGAAGAGTTCGAGATAGAGTTCCCTCGAAAAATCTTCCTCCAGGTATTCGCGGAACATGGGTTTGAGATCCTCGTAGCGCGGGATGTAGCCCAGAGGCGTCGAGTGGGCGCCCACTTCGCCGTGGACCCGCAGTTCCGCCCAGTGCAGCCACACCTTCTTGGCCAGTTTGCTGGTGAGGAAGTTGCCGTCATCATCCTTGAGGAAGTAATTGACGGTAAAGATGGGAGGAACCTTTTTGAGCCCCTGAACGAAGCGGATGTTATTGGTGAAATACTGACCAATGGGGTAACTGATGAAGTCCAGGTTCGCCATCGGCTGGGGCGCGAGCAGCCCTTCCTGGCCGATGGTGGCCGAGGTGGTTTCGGATTCGAGGGTGCAGGCCTTGAGGATGATGCCGCTTTCCCAATCCGGCGATTCCTCGATGGGGGTTGAGGTGTGGCTGTCCCGACCGCCGTAGACGATTCCCTCGACGAGCACGCCGTTCTTGTCGTTGAAAGCCGGGTCGATGTTTTCCAGATAGCCCAGGCGAATGGTGTAGCGGGCATTGCTGTGCGCATGGGGAATGAGGCCGCCATCGGTGTCGCGTTTGCCTTCGGTCCAGCCCCCTGAATGATTCCTGCCCTGGGTCGGAACCGGAACGCCCATCCCCAGCCAGTAGGGCAGGTTGTCAGGACCGGTGAGGACGTTGGAAAAGATGATTTCGAGCCCCGGCGTCTGGAGGGTTCGATAGATCACCGGGTCGTCCTCGGCGTTGACGTCTTTGATGATGCCGAAAATCCCGTTCTCGACGTTTACCGCTCGGAATTCACTGTTGATATTACGGAAATAGGCAATATCGTCGCCCACAATCTTTTCGCCCGGAAGCATGGCTGTCGCGGTCTTACCGCACGCTGACGGAAAGGCTCCACAAAAATAGGTGGCTCGGGCCTTCTGCTCGTTTTGAACCGCCATGACGAACATGTGCTCGCAGAGCCAGCCTTCCTTGCCGGACAATCTGATAGCCAGTCTCATGGCATGCTTTTTCAAACCGACGCTGTTGCCCGCATACTGGTTGTTGGTCGAGAGAACGATCATCTCCTCAAGATCCTGGTAGATCCTTCTCTTATCGAGATCGATGGAACAGCCTCGTTCGTCCAGACGGCCCGCGCTGTGGACAAAGCGGAAGAAGCGGTCCTTCCGGTCCATTTTCATGAAGTGCTCGTAGCCTCGGCGATACAAGAGTTCTTCCGAGTGGCAGACGTAGAAGGAATCGCTGATCTGAGCGCAGGCGATGGAAAAGGGGCTGAGGGTCGGTCCTTCGCAACTGAGTTTGACGACCGCCTCCTTGCCTTCCATGATGCCCTTCAGGATCTCTCGAACTTCGGCCAGACCAGCGTCGCGATCCATCGCCTGCAGGCTCTTCATGAGGGGCAGGTCGGCCTTGGAAACCAGATTCTTGGTAGCTCCCGGCGCTCTGCCCTGATCGTCGTAACCGTCGTAGTGAACGGTATGGCCGGGCCGCGCCAGAGGGGTCTCTTCTCCCAGTTCGATTGCTCTGCGGCGAATATATTCCGCATCTTCATCGCTGTCATCACACATATAGACGGAGGCCGGTTGGCATAACGCTACGTATTCACCTACAAACTCAAAAAGTCTTTCGTTTTCGAGCGCCAACAACTTCTTGAAGCTTTCGGCCGACATTTTGCTTTGCAGCAACGATGCGAAACGATTTCCCATGAGATCGACCATGCTGTGGTATCCTCCTGTTCGTGTGAAAATCCACTTATCTGAAGTAAGCTAGCATATGCTATGGTTAGACGCACATCAAGAACAAATATTGGGCTTTGCCTCCTCTCGCCAGTATGGACGGCTGGAATTGAGGCACTGCATCCAAAGAGAAGGGAAGGAAGGTTGTCGGGGGCTGATGGGGTGATGATTCACCATGGCACCTAGGAAGAGGATCTATCCGGTCTTTCTGGCCCATGCCGGCTGCCCGTTCCGGTGTGTGTACTGCAACCAGCGCGCCATGACGGCAACCGCCGCGAACTGGGAACCTGGGGTGATCCCGCAGGTTCGCAGGCAGCTCAATGGTCTGCTGCAGGATGCCCAAAGGCATGGGCACCCCGGCGAACTGGCCTTCTATGGAGGGACCTTCACCGCTCTGCCTCCCACCGTCCTCGGAGAAATCCTGGAGACCGTTGCCCCGATGGTGGAGCGGGGGATATTCAGTGGTCTGCGGTTTTCCACCCGTCCCGACGGTATTTCCGAGGAGCTATGTTCGTGGCTGAGGCAGTACCCTATTACCACCATCGAGCTGGGTGTGCAGAGCCTGGTTGACGCCGTCCTGCAGCAGAGCCGGCGCGGCTATTCCCACGCCGGGGTCGAGCTGGCGGTCGGCATCATCCGCCGCTATGAATGGCGCCTGGGTCTCCAACTGATGGTTGGTCTGCCGGGAGATTCAGCGCGGCGGTTCTCCGAAACGGTGGCCGGGACTCTGAGCTTGCAACCAGATTTTGTGAGGATCTATCCCACGCTGGTGATGACCGGGACCGAACTCGCCGACTGGTACCGGGCTGGCTCCTATGTGCCGCTTGCGCTTGCTGACGCCGTTTCCTGGTGCGCAGCAGCCTATGAAGCCTTCTTTCGAGCGCAGATCCCCGTTGCGCGCCTGGGGCTTCATGCCGATCCAGAACTGGCAAAGCCCGGGACCGTGATTGCCGGTCCACATCACCCGGCGTTCGGCTATCTGGTTCGGGTGGAATGGTGGAGGATGCGGGTGGACCGGCATTTGGAAGACCATCAGGGTGAACTTGCGGGAAAAGCGATGACTCTGTTGGTTGCCGAACCGTCTGTGAGTGAAGTGATCGGTCCGAACCGTGCCAATGTTCGACACTGGCTTGGCAAGTGGCAACTCACCGCGGTCGCGGTGAAGGGCAGGTCGGACTTCCTTCCCGGAGAACTTGAGTCTATTCCAGACTGAAAGAAAGCAACGTCATGCGATCAGGCTACATCGCCCTCATTGGGCCCCCTAACGTCGGCAAGTCCACCCTGCTCAACCAATTCCTCAGGGAAAAGATTTCGATTACCGCCCCCAGGCCACAGACCACCCGCAATCGCTTGCTCGGCATTTTGAATGAACCGGACCTGCAGCTCGTGTTTGTAGATACTCCCGGGATCATGCGAGCCCGGGACGAATTCAACCGACTCCTGGTGGATGCTGCCTTGGCCACCCTCGATGAGGTCGATGCCATCTGCTTTGTGGTGGATGCGCTCAAGGCGAGCCGGGAAGAGGCCGAGCTTGCCCTGGACTGCCTCCAGCGGGTGCGGGCGCCGGTGGTCCTGGCCATCAACAAGATCGACCTGGTTCGCAACAAGGGCGAGCTGCTGCCCGTGATCGACAGCTACCGGCAGCTCCTCAGGCTACATGCCATCGTTCCCATCAGCGCGCTCACCGGCGAGGGCGTGGAGGATCTTCTCGCCGAACTCAGGCCACTCCTGCCAGAGGGACCGCGCTACTTCCCGGAGGACCATCTGACCGATCAGCCGGAACGGTTCCTGGTGGCGGAACTGGTGCGAGAGAAGGTGTTTCACCTGCTGCGGGAGGAAGTGCCGTACGCTGTGGCGGTTACGGTGGAGAAATTTGCCGAAAGGCCCGATCAGGATCGGATCGATATCGAAGCCACCATTCACGTGGAACGCGATTCGCAAAAAGGCATTATCATCGGCAGAAAGGGCCAGATGCTCAAAGAAATCGGTAAGCAGGCGCGATGTGACATCGAAGTGCTGCTTGGCTGTCATGTCTACCTGGGGTTGTTCGTGCGGGTGCAGAAGAACTGGCGGAAGGACCCTCGCGCCCGCTCCGAATTCGGTTATCGTCAGAGGGGGTGAGGGGGGAGGCTTGAGCGGAAGCGACTGAGATCCAAATCATCCGGTCGGTGCATGGTTCTGTCCCATGAGCAGTGATCGGCAGTCTGAGAACGGCAAAAGGCGGCTGCTGGCGACACGCCACGCATTCTACCCAACTGACGGGCACGATGGAAGGTTTGGTGATCCGAGGGGAAGACCTGCTCAGTCAGCGTTCTGGTGAGGAATCGGATGCCGCTCGCCGGCAATGATGCGAACAGCGGGATCTGGCTCACCATCACGGTTTTCTCGCCAAGCCCCATCGTCACAGCTTCAGAGGAATTCGGAGCTTTCGAAGAACGGACTCGCCCATCCCTCCAAACTGGCAGTATCCTGAGCACCAGCGTGGGTCGGGTGCCGCCGCGGAGGTTGTGTGGCCAGCCGTCGCTCGAACCTGGATGCTGTTTTCTCGTATTAAAACAGGGTCATGCCTTATGATCGCTGCCTGTCAAGAACCCGAACAAAAACCGCTAATGGGAATTGGAGAAGAAGCGGTTGAACGCGTTCAAATAGGCACGAGCGCTGGCTTCGATGACATCGGGGCTGGTGCCGATCCCCGAATAAACCGTACCGTCGATTTCCACCCGCACCATGGCTTCGCCGAGAGCATCCTTCCCCATGGTGACCGCTTTCAGGTCATAGTCGCGCAAAACTCCCTGGCGACCGACAATCCGCTCGATACCATTGAAAACCGCGTCCACCGGGCCGTTGCCGGTTGCGGCGTCGGTCAGTTTGGCTCCTTCCCTGAGGAGGGTGACCGAAGCGAGGGGCGTCATGGAAGTGCCGCTCATGATCTGGAAATCATGAAAGGTAAAGGTCTCGGATACCTTGGTCAATTCGATTTCGACAATCGAAGTGAGATCGCGGCTCGAGATTTCTTTCTTCCGGTCGGCAACGTTCAGGAATCGTTTATAGACCCGTTCGAACTTGTCCCCGGAGAGGTCATAGCCCAGGGTGGTGAGGCGGTGACGCAGCGCGGCGCGGCCCGAACGTGCCGTCAGGATGATCTTGTGTTCCCGGATGCCCAAGTCTTCCGGTTTGATGATCTCGTAGGTCGCCCGGTCCTTGAGGATGCCGTCCTGGTGGATGCCCGAGGAATGGGCAAAGGCGTTGGAGCCGACGATGGCCTTGTTGGGTTGGACCGGGATGTTCATCACGCGGCTCACGAGCCGGCTGGTGCGGAAAATCTCCTGGATATTGATATCCGTATGGGCCTGGAGGACAGCATGGCGGGTCTTGAGGATCATAACGATTTCTTCCAGTGAGGCGTTCCCGGCTCTTTCCCCGACCCCGTTGACGGTGCACTCCACCTGATTGGCCCCATTCTTGATTGCGGCCAGGCTGTTGGGGACGGCAAGGCCCAGATCGTTGTGACAGTGTATGCTCAAGGTCACGTGATCCAGGGCGGGCACCCGTTCTTTGAGCCGGTGAACGAGGTCGCCGAATTCGTCAGGAATGGCGTATCCGACTGTATCGGGGATGTTGATAACGGTTGCTCCCGCCTTGACGGCGCCGTCGATGACCCGGCACAGGTAGTCGAAGTCGGTACGGGACGCATCCTCCGTCGAGTACTCCACGTCCTCGCAATAGCGCTTGGCGTAGCGTACTGCTTCTACTGCCATCTCGAAGGCGCTTTCCCGGTCGCGGCGCAGTTTCTTCTGAAGGTGGATGTCGGAGGACCCGAGAAACGTATGGATGCGCGGTCGTTCCGCCCGCCGGACAGCTTCCCAGGCAATGTCAATGTCTTCCTTGACAGCCCGTGCCAGGCCGGCAACTATCGTTCCCTTCACCACTTCTGAAATCGCTTTCACTGCCTCCAGATCCTCGGGGGAAGAACAGGGAAAGCCCGCCTCCATGACATCAACTCCCAGACGCGCCAGCTGCTCGGCGATCTCAATCTTCTGTTTCTTGTTCAGTTTTGCCCCCGGTACCTGTTCGCCGTCTCTCAGGGTGGTGTCAAAAATGTGGATCTTCCGGCTCATGGTTTCTCTTCTCCTCGTTTTTGGATGATGCATGGTGATGATCCGGTCATCGGCCTCACGCAATCCGAGTGCTCCAGCATTCCGGAGGCTCGCCGGATGGAGTTCGGGAGCCGGGTGTAAAGCCCCCTATCCGACAAAGCTGACCCGACCGAACCGCAGCCCTAAAAACAAAAAGGCCATGGGAGGGAACCCATGGCCTTGATTTGCATCATGCTTGAAGCATTTATGGCGCTCGCAGCAGAACGGCATGAGCTTCCCCGGCGGGGTTCCGGAACCCCAGCAATAGCAATAGCAGGAGGGAAAGCATCATGGTGGTCTGCTGCATGGATCGTTCCTTATGAAAAATCTGAATCTTTGTGCCCACTTTTGATGTCGGCATCCGTCACGCCCTGCATTATTATTGAGCCGGGTGGAAAGATCAAGAGGCAATTGGGGGAAAGGTTGAAAATGGCGGGGATCGCACTGAACATTATCCCGGATGATCTGCATGAGGTCCTGCAGCGGTTTGTGGCAGGCGGGTTTGAGGTTTGGGTTGTGGGAGGAGCGCTCCGGGATATGCTCCTGGGGCTGCCTCCCCAGGACTGGGACCTAACCTCGAGTGCCTCTCCCGAGGAAGTCATGCGCCTCTTTCCACGAGTGGTTCCTATTGGTTTCCGCCACGGCACGGTGCAGGTTCATACCCGGGTGAGGAGCATTGAAGTCACCTCGTGCGCCGGGCTGCAGGGCATCCGGGCGGATCTTCAGCGGCGTGACTTCACCATCAATGCCCTCGCCCTCACCTATCCTGACGGATTGCTGCTGGACCCGTTCCGGGGCCGGTGGGATCTCGCGACGCGGACTCTCAGAGCAGTCGAGAACGCATCGGCACGGTTTCGTGAAGACCCGCTGCGGACGCTCAGGGCTGGCCGCTTTAGCAGTGTCTATGGGTTCGAGATAGAGCCCCTGACCTTTGCCGCCCTCCAGGAAACTGCCCCCCGGCTCCAGGGCGTGGCCTGGGAACGGATTCGCGACGAGTTTTTCAAGATGCTGCTGGGCAGGCAGGTCCGCAAGGGGTTCGCAGTCCTGATCCGGGGTGGTATTCTGCCCGTGATTCTTCCTGAAGTGACCCGTGACGCGGAGGAAGGAACCGATCGCGATTGCGAAGAAACGCTCGAACACCTCGTCAACTGCGTGGCTTACAGTCCCCGCCGCATCCAGGTGCGGCTGGCTGCGCTGTTCCATCATCTGGCGGAAGGAACGGGTAGTAGAAGCGGAGGGGAGGGAGCGTGGCTGGTGGCTTCCGCTATCGAGAGTGCTCAGCTGGCGCAAACCATCCTGAAGCGCTGGCGTGCTTCCCGGAACCTGACCCGGCAGGTAGTGGCGCTGGTGACCCAACAGGTACCGGAGGGCGTTGAAGGGTGGCGTGATGGAGAGATAAGACGTTTTCTGGCACAAGTCGGTCGAGATCAGCTCGACGATGTCCTGGCTCTGGCCCGTGCCGATCGCATGGCGCGGCGGGATCGGCGACGGGGATTGGCCGTGCTGCGTGACCTGCAGAAAAGAGTAGCTGACGAGCTGGAACGTAACCCGCCCCTGCAGCGGCAGGACCTCGCCGTCAGCGGTCGGGACCTCATGCAGGCCTTTCACCTGCCATCAGGGCCGCTGGTCGGCCAGCTGCTGCAGACCCTCTACCAGTACGTGCTGGAGCATCCGGCCTCCAACGAATACAAAATTCTTATGGATTTTCTGAAGAAAAAGTATACTTTAATGTTTCAACTGCCGCCGAAACCGGAAGGCAATAAGCAGAATCAAGGAGGATGACGATGCTGGTTAGGAATTGGATGAGCAAGAAGGTGATCACCATTGAAGAAAACGATTCAATGCAACACGCCGTGAGCCTCATGCGAGAGCACCAGATTCGCATGCTTCCCGTATTGCGGCGGGGGGGCAAACTGGTCGGGGTCGTTTCTGATACGGACCTCAAGAGGGCCTCCGCATCCGATGCTACGATGCTCGATGTCCACGAAATGCTTTACCTGATCTCCAAGATCAAGATCAACGACATCATGGCCAAAGACCCGCTGACGGTTTCACCGGACTGCACGGTGGAAGAAACCGCGGAACTTCTCCTGGAACACAAGATTTCCGGTGTGCCGGTGGTTGAACAGGGCGGCCGGGTGGTGGGAGTAATCACCCGGGACGATCTGTTTAAGGTACTGATTGCCTTGAGCGGGCTCGGCAAGCACGGCATTCAATTTGCCTTTCAGATCGAGGATCAGGCGGGAACCATCAAAGAGCTGACCGATGTCATCCGCAACCACAATGGTAAAATTGCCAGCATTCTGAGCAGTTACGAAGGAGTCCCGGCGGGATACCGGAATGTTTACCTGCGAATCTATGACATTCCGCGGGAAGAGCTGCCCGCTTTGCAGGCGGAGATGCAAGCCAGGGCAAAGATGCTGTACGTGGTGGATCATCGTGATAACCGCCGCGAGATCTGCGCTGGTGGTTCCGGCGCGTGAACTCCTGGGCGTCGTGGTGGTTGAGGGAGGTTTTGGACGGATGAAACACACCCTTGCGGTGCTGGTGGAAAACCGGCCAGGAGTGCTGGTGCGGGTGGCCGGGCTATTCAGTCGCCGGGGCTTTAACATCGAGAGTCTGACGGTCGGACATACCGAAAACCCCGATGTTTCCCGCATGACTATCGAGGTTGGCGGTGATGCTCGGTTGATCGAGCAGGTGACCAAGCAGCTCCATAAGCTCATCGATGTGATCAAGATCAGCGACATCAGCCGTGAAGAGTATGTGGACCGGGATCTGGTCATGATCAAGGTAGCTGCCGAACCGAGCCAGCGAGTCGAGATCATGCAGATGGCGGGGATCTTCCGAGCGCGGGTGGTGGATCTTGGCCGCAAGACCATGACCCTGGAATGCACGGGCAATGAGGGCAAGATCAACGCCTTCGAGGAGTCGCTGCGGCCCTATGGGATCAAAGAACTGGTGCGCACCGGTAAGGTGGCCATGCTGCGCGGCAGCAAGTTTGCCGGCGTCGGCGGAGGCACCCGAAGCAGCAGCGACGATGAATGAATCAGATCCGGGAATCTTTGATGATTCCAGGATGGGGGTGAGCAGCAGGAGAAGGGAGGACCGGGTTTGGAGATCACCGCAGCAGAAGCCTTGATCCGTTGTTTGGAGAAGGAAAACGTCGAAATCATCTTTGGGTATCCGGGGGGGGCGAACCTGCCGGTCTATGATGCGCTTTACCGTTCTACACGGATCAACCACGTCCTGGTGCGCCACGAACAGGGTGCAGTGCATGCTGCGGACGGTTATGCCCGGGTTACCGGGAAAGTGGGCGTATGCCTGGCCACCTCGGGACCGGGAGCGACCAATCTCGTTACCGGGATCGCCAACGCTTACATGGATTCGATCCCACTGGTGGCCCTGACCGGGCAGGTATCCACCTCCCAGGTTGGCACCGATGCCTTTCAGGAAGTGGATATCACCGGGATCACCCTGCCCATCACCAAACACAATTACCTGGTGAAAGACCCCAGGAAACTGCCGGGTATCGTAAAGAGCGCCTTTCACATTGCTGCCACGGGTCGTCCCGGTCCGGTCTTGATCGATCTGCCCCGAGATGTGGCCCAGGCCATGATAGAGTTCAAATACCCTACCAGTGTCCGTCTGCCCGGCTACAAACCGACCTATCGCGGCCATCCTACCCGGATTCACGAAATTGCCGGCCTGATCAAGCAGTCGCACCGACCGGTGATCTACGCCGGCGGTGGGATCCTCAGTGCTGACGCTGCTGCTGAATTGCTGCAACTGGCGGAGTTCATTTCAGCCCCGGTGACCAATACCTTCATGGGCCTTGCGAGCTTTCCGGGCGACCACCCGCTGTTTCTCGGTATGCTTGGGATGCACGGCACCCGCTATGCCAATCTCGCAGTAACCGAGTGCGACATGCTGATTGCCCTGGGAGCGCGCTTCGATGATCGTGTAACGATGCACCTCCAATCTTTCGCTCCCGAAGCCACCGTCATCCACATTGACATCGACCCGGCGGAAATCGGCAAGAACGTCATCACCCATGTGCCCCTGGTGGGTGACGTGAAGCTCATTCTCAGAGCGCTGCTGCAGGATTTGGAAAGGACTGACCGGTCGCCCTGGCTGGATCGCATCCAGGAGCTCAAGGCGCAGTATCCTCTGACCTATTGCAGGGATGGGAGGTTGAAGCCCCAGTTTGTGATCGAACAGCTCAGCCGCCACATCCAGGGCAAGGCCATCATCGCCACCGATGTGGGGCAGCACCAGATGTGGGTGGCTCAGTACTATCACTTTCGGCAACCTCGAACCCTGATTTCCTCGGGCGGTCTGGGTGCCATGGGGTTTGGGCTGCCGGCCGCCATCGGTGCCAGCCTCGGAAGCCCCGGGGAACTGGTGGTGCTGGTAACGGGTGACGGGAGCCTACAGATGAGCATGCAGGAACTGGGGACGATGAGGGAACAGGGGCTGCCCCTGAAGATCCTCATGCTGAACAATTTCTGCCTGGGAATGGTGCGGCAGTTGCAGGAATTCTACTGCGAGGGCCGCTACATGGGGGTGAATTTCGCCTTCCATCCCGATTTCGAGCTGCTGGCAAAGGCCTATGGGATGACCGGCTACACCTTCAGGACAGAAGAGGATGTCATCAAGCTGCTGCCGGAAGCACTGGCCACTCCGGGACCGGTCCTCATCAACTGCCTGGTGCCTACCGAGGAGAATGTCATGCCCATGGTTCTGGCTGGAAAGGGTATCGCTGAACCTGTCGAACGGTGAGTCGCAGAAAGCGATCAGCGGCAGTGGCGGGTGACAAGAGAACGGCAGCGGATCAAACAGGGGACCGCAGAGCGGTCAAGGAAAGAGGAAGTTCTCTGACGTCCCACGGTGCGGTCATGCAAATCCAGCTGGATCCCTCGGAGCTCCTCGTCAGGTACGGGGACCTCCTTCGCAGTGGCTTGGCCGGGCCGGTGCTCGATCTGGCGTGCGGCGAATGTCATAACGGCATCTTTGTTGGGCAAGCGGGGGCGGAGGTCGTCTGTTGTGATCGTGCGGCCGAGCGCCTCGCTGATGCCGAAAGAATCGCGCACGGAGTTGGCGTCCGGGTCACCCTTTGGGAATGTGAACTTGAGACACCGGGAGTGAATCCGCTTCCTGAAGAATACTACGGCGCCATCCTGGTTTTTCGTTACCTCCATCGCCCTCTCATCAGTAACCTCAGAGGGGCCCTCCGGCCTGGCGGCTGGCTGTTTTATGAAACCTTCACCTCGGCCCATGCCAGATTCGAGCGGCCGCGTCACCCGGCTCACCTGCTGCGGGAAGGTGAACTTCGGAAATGGTTCGAGGACTGGGAGATTCTGCATTATTTCGAAGGAATAGACGAAAACCCGCGGCGGGCTATCGCTCAGCTGGTCTGCCGGAAACCGGGGTACTGATGGTGGCGTAAGGTGGGAAGGGATGCTTGAAGACGAAGATGGGGTGGAGGGGATCCGAGTATGGCTGAGCGACCACGTTTCAATTATATGAGGGAGGACTTCGGTGATTTGCCGGCGGTCCTGAAGCATCTGACCATCCACCTCGATTTTCAGGACCAATGGGTGGCGGTCGACAATCTTCTTGAGATGCAGGTGGCGAGCGAATGCCGGACCCTGGAGCTCGATGCGGATGAGCTCGAGATCATGGCCGTTGCATGGGCCGCCGGTGTGGCCCGCCCCGAACGGGAAGAGACCCTGCAGCCGCTGCCCTGTGATTATCAGCGGGACCGCAAAAAGCTGATCTTGACGTTTCCGCGAACGCTCACTCAGGGCGAAACGATCCGGGTTAGAACGCTCACCCGCTGCTTTCCCTCGGATCATCTGCTGGAAGGGATCTACCGGGACTCAACGCCACCGGGAGCCCCTCAGCAGTACATGTCGCAATGTCAGCAATGGGGCTTCCAGCGGATCATGCCGATTCTTGATGACTGTCGCGCCAAATGCACCATGACGACCACCATCGAGGCTGATGCCGCCTACACGCACCTCATCAGCAACGGGAATATCCGTCGTGCCGCGAATCCGGAAGGCCGTCCCGTCCCGAAGCCTGGGGACCCTTCGCGACAGGTCATCACCTACCACAACCCGGTGCCGATGGCCCCTTATCTTTTTCTGGTCTGTGCGGGTACGTGGGATGCGCTGGTGGACGAAGTAACCTATGACTCCGGGTGGTCGGTCCGCCTGGAATACCTGGTGCCGCCGGGGACGGTGGAAGGTGCCCGTATCCCCATGGCGATCCTCAAGGAAGCGGTGCTCTGGATTGGCCGGACTCAGGGCTATCAATACACGGGCGATACCTACCGGACCATCTGCATGACCAAGTCCAACTTCGGGGGCATGGAGAATGTGGGGAATACCACCATTGTGACTGATGCCGCCCTGGTCTCCGAGCACACCCTGGATCCGGGGCTGCTGTATGCTCACGCCGTGATCGTCCACGAATTCGAACACAATCAGTGCGGCAGTGAAACCACCATGGAAACCCCGTTCGATGTGTGGTTGAACGAAGCTTATACCGTCGATGTGGAACGGCAGTTCATGGCGGCGCTGTTCGACCCTGTTTTCATTCGGTTGCAGCAGGTGGACAGCATCCGCAATCCGTTGCTCGGACCCCTGACCCTGGAAGATGCAGGCCACGTGGGGCGCATTGTGCGTGAGGGCTTCAATCACCCGGATGAGCTCATTGACAGTGTGACTTATGTCAAAGCGGCCGAGGTCATTCGCATGCTGCGTCTGGTGGTGGGCGAGGAGGCCTTTCTGGCGGGAAAAACGCGGTATTTCTCCCGCTATCGCCACGGTAATGCCGATACCGATCAGTTCTTTGCATGCTTTGAGGAAGTGTCGGGGGTTTCCCTGGGGCAGTTCAAACAGGGATGGCTCTATCAGATCGGCTACCCCCGGGTGACTGCCGAGACAAGCTGGGAAAGGGGGACAGGGTGCTTCCGGATCCATTTCTCGCAGGTTCTCGCCTCCGGTCAGGCTCCCTTTCAGATACCCATCGAGATCGCGTTGGTGGCTTCGAATGGAGAGGACGTGGCAGGCAGTGCCCGGGTGTTTCAGCTGACCGAAGCAACCGGCGAGGCCGTCTATGAAAACCTCTCGGCGCCCCCTGTGTTTGCTTCCATGAATCGCGACTACTCGTACTACGGCACCTTCCATTGGCAGAACGGATCGCAGGACGACCTGATTCGCCAAGTGCGCCTGGATCCTAACGCCTACAACCGGGTTGAAGCCATGCGGCAGCTTGCAGACCATCAACGGCTGGCGCTGCTGCGAGACCTGGAAGCGCGGGTGGACGAACGGTGGCTTTCCTTATACGGGGAACTCCTGGCGGATGAGGGTCTGCCGAATGCCTTGAAGGCCTATCTGCTCCGCATCGAGGAGCAACCGCTGGCGCGGGAATACTGTACCTGGTTCGAAGAACTGGTGCGAGCACGCGAGATGCTGATGAGGGCCGTGAACGAACGCTATCGCCGGCAACTGGTTTCCCGCTTCGATCGGCTCGACACCTATACGCTGCCCTCGGACCGCTCCTCCCGGTACGGTATCGAAGAGCGCCTGCTCAAACATGTGTTGCTGGATTTGATTGCGATCGACGACTCGGCGGAGAGCCACCAGTTGATCCTCGACCACTTCCACCGGGCAACCACGGCCAATGACCGGGTGACGGCGCTCCTGGCCCTTAGCCGGAGTTCCTCGCCCCACCGCCGGGAGGTTCTGGAACAGGTCTACGCTGCCTGGCACGGGCACCTGACCGGCTACGCCAATTACCTCAGGATCGTGTCCAGTGGGACATGCTGGGACGTCTTCAGTATGATCGCGGCGGAAAAGAACCGCCCGACCTTCGACATCACCCAGCCTACCTGGTGCCGGGCGCTCTTTCTGCCCATGGCGGTCAACAATAAAATGGTATGGACCGATCAGGGAATCCAGTGGGTAATGGAGACGGTGATCGAACTGTCGCCAATCAACGCCACCACGGCGAGCCGGCTCCTCAACACCTTTCAGCACGTTGCCAGCCTGAAACCGACCCTGCAGGAAAAAGTCAGACCGGCTCTGGAAGAAATCGTCCGGCGGGTGCCGGCGAGCCTCAACCCGACCATCCACGGTCAGGCGACAGCCTATCTGGGAAGCTGAAAAGAAGCGAACCGCATTTCCACCTTCTTATATTGGCTCTTCGCGGATTTGCGTGGAAAAGGTCTGTTATGTCCTTGGTGTCATTCCGAGCGTAGCGAGGAATCTAGTTGAATTGCCTCAAGAATCGAGATTCCTCGGCCCTTGGCCTCGGAATGACAAGATGGCTTCTCTCACGTTAATCCGCGATGAGCCCTTATATTCTACACTCTGCGGTTCTGTGGTTCGCTTTATTCCTCCGGCTTTGCTTTTGTGAAAATTCGTGATCCTTCCTGAAGTGCCCCTTCGAGGCCGACCTGGAAGCCGTGGCGGTCTTCGATCTTCAGTTCCCCGGCAACGGCGGCCTGATACAGGCTCTCATTCAAGGCAATGAGGGCGTGCTTGACCTGCATCCCTCGGTAGATTGTAACGGGTCGGTCGTTAACAAAGACAGACAGGGTCACGTTCATAGCTTGGTAATCTCGATGCGGTTCTCAATTTGAGGGCGGACTGGTGATTTCCTTTCCAGAAAAGCGGAAAAGACATCGCGGACCGGGTCCCCATAGACAGGGTTTGCTCCGGCTTTGAAGGTGGTGAAGGCATCGCCTCCTGCTGCCAGGAAATCATTGGTGGCCGTGCGGTAGGTCCTGGCATCCTCCAGGGGTTGGCCGCTGATCTGAATCTCGGCGGCCTGATGGCCCACGGGTTGAGTCAGGTCGTAACGCACGGTGAGGCCGGAGACTTGAAGCGTTTTATGAGTGCTAGAGGCATTCTGTTCGAGGATTTGCCTGATCTGTGCCCCGGACAAGTCCATGGTAACGATCTGGTTGTCAAAGGGCAGGAGGGTGTAGACTTGTTCGAGGGTGATTTTGCCCTTGCGAATGTCGGTTCTGATGCTGCCGCCGTTCAGGAGGGCCAGATCCGCTCCGGTAGCTTCTCTGAAAGCGTCTGCCAGCAGATTGCCGACATTGGATTCGGCTACGGGATTTCTGACCAGGTCAACCGCGGTTTCTCCCACGGTCCGGTCAAAGGCGGCCTTGATCTGTTCGTTGAAGCGGGCAACGATGGCGGCGGCCTTTTCGTCCACCGGATCAGCAGGCGTGGACAGCACCGGTTTGAGTTCATTCTTTCGTGGAAAATCCACAATCTTATGGGTTGCCGGGTCAATTTCGAGATCGAGCACACCCAGGTAAGCGCCGTTGCTGCCGGCCTGAACGATGATGGTATGGTTGACACACAGGGGCTCGGTGACAACCGTGTGGCTGTGCCCGCCGATGATGAAATCGATTCCGGAAACCTCTGTGGCGATGGCCAGATCGGCGTCCAGGCCCAAATGGGAGAGGACTGCAATGAGATCGGCGCCGCCGGCTCGAAGCTCCTGTACCAGTGGCGGCAGGATCGCCGCGGGCTGCTGAAAGATGAGTCCTGCCACATTACGCGGCAGATTGGTGAAGGCGGTATCGGGGGTCGTGATGCCGATGACGGCAAGCTTGATACCCTTTCGCTCCAAAAGGATATAGGGTTTGATCAGGGGAAGCTCCTGGCCGTGCAGATCGCGAAGGTTGGCCGCCAGGAAGGGGAAGCTGGCTGCCCCGGCCAGTTGGCGCAGGATATCGGTTCCCCAGTCGAATTCATGGTTGCCGAGAGCCATGGCGTCGAACTTGAGGTAGTTCATGAAATCCATGACCGAGCGACCGTGAAAGACGTTGGATATGGGAGTGCCCTGAAACATGTCGCCGGCTGACAGCAGCAAGACCCCGTCGGGGTTTTTTGCCCGTTCATCGGTAACCATCCGGGCCAGGCGAGCGGCGCCTCCCACCGGTGAAATCCCGTCAATGGTCTTGTTAAAATCGGGCAGGAGATGGCCGTGAAAGTCATTGATATGTAGCACCGTGAGCCGGGTGGCTGGCAGCCCTGCCACCTCAGGCGGGACAAGCAACAACAGCAGAAGAAGAAGTGCCGATTTGCAGGGTCTCTTCATACTAGCCCCTCCGCTCCTTCCTTATGCCACCCCTCTTTAGACCAGCTCACGAGATTCTTCCATTCTTCAGAGCCTTTGGCAAAAGTCTCCGACTGCCCTTCTGCGGTTCTACGGTTCGCTCTTCCCGAGGACTTTGCTGACAATCGTTCGCGCTTCTTCCTGGATCAGCTTGAGGTGGTCCTGATCCTTGAAGCTTTCGGCGTAGATTTTGTACACATCCTCGGTGCCCGAGGGACGGGCGGCAAACCAGCCGTTTTCCGTTACAACCTTGAGGCCGCCGATGGCGGCGCCGTTTCCGGGAGCATGGGTGAGTCGGGCGAGGATGGGTTCACCGGCGAGGGTCGAGGCCGTGATCTGCTCGGGTGAGAGCTGGCCGAGGGCTGCTTTCTGGTCGCGGGTGGCCGGCGCATCGAGCCGTTCATAAAGGGGACTGCCCAGGAGTTCGGTCAAAGCCCAGTAGTGTTCACCGGGGTCACGCCCGGTAACGGCCGTGATTTCCGCCGCCAACAGGGACATGATGATGCCGTCCTTGTCGGTGGTCCAAACGGTGCCGTCCTTTCGCAGGAAGGAGGCGCCTGCGCTCTCTTCGCCGCCGAAGCCGCACGAACCGTCAATGAGGCCGTCTACAAACCATTTGAAGCCGACAGGGACTTCCGAAACTCTTCGGCCGAGATGTCCCGCAACGCGATCGATCAAACTGCTGCTCACCAGGGTTTTGCCCACTGCCGCGTCGACCGGCCATTTCGGGCGATGTTGAAAAAGGTACCAGATGGCCACGGCAAGGTAATGGTTGGGGTTCATCAGGCCGGAGTTCGGCGTTATGATCCCATGGCGGTCGGCGTCCGGGTCATTGCCAAAGGCCAGGTCGTAGCGGTCCTTCAACCGGATGAGGCTGGCCATGGCATAGGGGGAGGAACAATCCATTCTGATTCTGCCGTCCCGATCCAAGGTCATGAACCCGAAGGTGGGATCGACCGTCGGGTTGACGACCTCGAGCTTGAGGCCATATCGCAGGGCAAGCGGCTCCCAGAAGCCTATGGACGAGCCGCCCAGGGGATCCACGCCGAGCCTGACCCCGCTGGTGGCGATGACCTCCATCTCGATCACCTGTTCAAGATCGTTGACATAAGGCGCCACAAAATCGTGAGCATGGGTGGTTGCCGCCCTGATCGCCCGTTCGTAGGGCATTCGGGTCACCGCCTTGTTGGCGGCGGCGAGCAGCTCGTTAGCACGGGTTTCAATCCAGCGCGTGGTGCCGGTGTCGGCCGGGCCACCGTGGGGGGGATTGTACTTGAAGCCGCCGTCTTCGGGGGGGTTATGGGAGGGCGTTATCACGATGCCATCGGCTGGGGTCGAGGGATGATGGCGATTGAAGACCAGAATCGCATGGGAGATAACGGGTGTGGGGATGTAGCCGAAGCCTTCCTGCAGCATCACCTCGACCCCATTGGCTGCGAGTACCTCGAGTGCAGTGACGAAACTCGGTTCCGAGAGGGCGTGTGTGTCCATGCCGAGAAAAAGCGGCCCGGTAATGCCATTGGTCGCCCGATATTCGCATATGGCCTGGGTGGTTGCCAGGATGTGAGCTTCATTGAAAGTCCTGTCGAGCGAGGAACCACGGTGCCCTGAAGTTCCGAAGGCCACCTGCTGGGTTTTTTCCGAAGCTTTCGGGGACCTGCTGTAGTAGGCGGTGATGAGGCGTGGAATGTTGACAAGCATGGACTTGGGGGCTGGTTTGCCTGCCAGAGGATGGAGAGTCATGGATTTTTCTCCTGGGTTTGAATGGTCTTAGGGCGTTCAGCGCCGGGGCCCTCCGGGCGGGCCGCGGTGGCCATCGAAGCGATAAGAACATCCCCGGCAGCTCCAGCCGGGGCGCCAGGCATACCAGGGGTAGCCAAACTGATAGGAGAGATAGGGGTACGGATAATAGGAATAGGCATAAGGATAAGGCTCTACGGCGAGTTCGGGGACGGGTACATAGAGACTTGTTCCGTATGGGGTTACGACGGCACAACCGGCAAAGAGCGACAGGGCGAATGATAAAACCAGTAGCTTTTTCATGAACGCCTCCTGCTACCGTTCTACCGTAACACAGTCGCCCCCTTCCGGACAAGGTGCCTGAGCGAGACTCACGCGGTTGCGCCCTTCCCGCTTGGCCCGGTAGAGGGCATCATCGGCGCGGGTGATGAGGGACTCCAGCTGCTCACCGGCTTCACGGCACAGGCAGGCGGCGCCGAAACTGGCCGTAAGGTGGGCCTCAGGAGGCAGGTTATACGCCGCAGGGTCAAGGGCTGACACCTCCCGACGGATGCGTTCGGCGATCTCACCAGCCTGTTGTTCATTCACTCCAGGCAACCCGATGGCGAATTCTTCTCCTCCGTAGCGGCCGAGAAAGTCGTAGGGTCTGATGATCCTGGCCACGGATTTGACGAATTGCTGAAGCACCCGATCGCCCGCCACGTGGCCAAACTGGTCGTTGATGCGCTTGAAATGGTCGATGTCGGTGATGATGAGCGAGAGAGGCTGATCATGGCGGCTGGTACGATACAGTTCGGCCTCCATCCGTTCCATGAACGCCCGCCGGTTGAGAATCCCGGTGAGGTGGTCGGTGTTGGCCAGCTGGAGGATGCGGCGCTCGAGGTTGATGATGCGTTCCCCGATTCTGATGCGGCACAGCAGTTCCTCCTGGTCGAACGGTTTGACCAGATAATCGTCAGCTCCCGCTTCCAGACCTTTCACAATATCTTCCTTCCGGTCTCGGCCGGTGAGAATGATAAGATAAGTATATCCGGGTCTTTCCCTGCTGCGGATGCGGCTGCAAAGTTCCAGGCCATCCATGCCGGGCATCATCCAGTCGGAAATGACAAGGCTCGGTGAGGTGGGACGCTGGAGTACTTCCCAGGCCTCTCTACCGTCGACGGCGGTCATGGCTTCGTAGCCCCAGCGGGTGAGGGTGAATTGTAGCAGGCGCCGGGTGATCGGTTCATCTTCAACTATCAGGATTTCCATCTCGTAACTCCGGCAGGGCGGCTTGCAGGGCCGTCCGCAACCGTTCGAATTCCGTCTCGAGAGCCCGAAGCGCTCCCGATGCTTCACTTATTTTTCCATCCCGGCCGAGCTGCTCGAGCCGATGAGCAGCAGCAAAGGTGCTGCCGGTTCCAAAATTACCCAGTGCACCCTTAAGCGCGTGTGCAGTGGATTGCAGTGCTGGCGCGTCATGCGCCTCGACCGCGCTTCGAAGACGGGCCTGATGATCAGGCCAGCCGTTCAGAAGCAATTGCGCGATTTCCAGCAGAAACTCCCGGTCGTTTCCCACGCTTTCCAGGACTTCGGAGAAGTCGAACACCTTCTTGTCGGGTTTGGGTTTGGGATGTCCCTGGGATGATGCCATCGAACCGGTTTCGTTTCCCGCAGCGGGCGAGTGTTTTTCAATGACGGTATAAAGCTCGGCGGTGTTGATCGGCTTGGCCAGATAGTCGTCCATCCCCGCAGCAAGACATTGTTCCCGGTCACCCTTCATGGCATGAGCGGTCATAGCGATAATCGGGATATGCCGGCCTGTTCCCTGTTCCCGCTCACGGATCCTGCGCGTGGTTTCCAGACCGTCGAGCAGAGGCATTTGAACATCCATCAGGATCAAGTCAAAGTGCTCCCGGACGAGGGTTTCGAGCGCTTCCAGGCCGTTGCCTGCGACCAATACCTGATGGCCGCGCCGTTCGAGCATTCTCACTGCGACCCGCTGATTGACCAGGTTGTCTTCGGCGATCAGGATGCGCAGGGCCCGCACGGTTCCCGGAGGTACCGCCGATGGCGGATCACGGAGGGAATGGCGCGTAACAAGGGGTTGGTGGACGAGGCCTTTCGACTTTGCAGCCAGCACATTAGTGATGGCATCCAACAGGTCCGACTGTTTGATGGGCTTGGTGAGGTAAGCAGAGATTCCGATTTCGCGACAGTGGACGGCGTCGCCGTGCCGCCCGGCGGACGTCAGCAAGATGATCTTTGAGCCTCGGCCGTAGGACGATTTCGTAATGTGTTTTGCAAGAGTCATCCCATCCATCTCGGGCATCATGAAATCCAGAATGATCAAGGCAAATGGATTGTCAGCCCGGCTCGCCTGTTCGATTTCTTCCAGGGCTGCTTTTCCGTTATTGACCGTGACGGGCTTCATGTGCCAGTTTGTCAGCATATCCCGAAGGATCTGGCGATTGGTGGCATTATCGTCCACGATCAGGACAGGGAGGTCCTTGAGGTCAACAGGATCCAGGGTGACCAGCTGGTCAGGTGAAGGTTCGGTTGCACGCTGAAAGCGGGCAGAAAACTGGAAGACACTGCCCTTGCCCGGGGTGCTCTCAACGTGAACCTGACCTCCCCCCATCAGCGCCACCAAGTGGCGGGTAATGCTCAACCCCAGCCCGGTTCCGCCATACTTGCGGGTGGTCGCACTGTCCACCTGCCGGAAGGGTTCAAAGACCACCTCGCGCTTATCGGGTGGGATGCCGATTCCGGTATCGGCGACGGTGAAACGCAGTCTGGTCGAATCCTCCGATTCCTCTTCCGGTTCCGGCGTCACCGTCACGACCACTTCCCCCTGCTCGGTGAACTTGATCGCGTTGCCGACCAGGTTGGTCAACACCTGTCGCAGCCGTCCAGGATCGCCTATGAGCATTTCCGGGATGTTCGGATCGGTTTGATAAGCCAGCTCCAACCCCTTGCGATAGGCCTCGGCAGCGAAACTTCGGATCGTGTCGTCGAGCGTGTTGGTCAAGTTAAAAGGGGTATGATCGAGGGTCAGCCCTTCCGACTCGATCTTGGACAGATCCAGGATATCGTTGATGAGGGTCAAAAGGCCATGCGCCGAATTCTTGATCACCTCCACGCATTCTATTTGCTCTTCGGTGAGCCCGGTGTCGAGGATAAGGTCAGTCATGCCGATGATAGCGTTCATGGGTGTACGAATCTCATGGCTCATATTGGCCAGGAATTGACTCTTCGCGATATCCGCCGCCTCCGCGCGGCGGCGCGCCTGAACCAGGTCGGTCACATTCACCACATTCAGCAAAACCCCTTCGTAGGACCGGTCTCGATAGATGGGCTGCACCCGCAGGATCACTTCCATGCTGCCCATGGCCCGCTGGATGAACACGGGTTCCGAAGCCGATTGTTCGCGAAAACCCCCGATGATCCTCAGAACACCATCCAGACTTTCCCCGGTATGCAATTCCTCGATGCTTTTCCCGATCAGCTCCTCCCTTTCTCGTTGCACAAACCTGGCAAACCATTGGTTGACCTCCACCACTACACCGTTGGCATCAGCAAAAACAACCCCTTCCTCCATGCCGGAAAGCATGGCAGAAAGCTTTGCAGTCTCCTGCATCGCAATTTGCTCGGCTGATTTGAGGTCGGTGATATCCACAATGTTTTCCAGCAAGTACTCCTTGCCTCTCAGGGTGATGCGCGCAACCGATTTGAGTACCGGAATCTCCTGCCCGGCACCGATGATCAGAACCCGCTCACTGCTGTCCACTTCCTGGCCGAGGTCAGTTATGGGACAATGTCCCTGTTCTGCAGGGCAGACATAATGGTGGCAAATCCTGTCCAGCACCTCTTCTTTGGTCTTGCCGATCATCCGCAGGATGGTGGGATTCGCGTCGGCAATCCGGTGTGTGACCGGGTCGATGATCAGAATACCGGTAAGGATCCCATCCAGGGTCGACCGGAGTGACTCCTCCGATTCCTGCAGCTCCTTTTCGATGCGTTTCCGCTTGGTGATATCGAGAATGTTCCCGACCAAGCCTATGATCTCACCCGTGCTATCCACCACCGAAGCCTTGTAGCACAGGCCGCTTTGCAGACTACCGTCAGCGACGGTGAGCTGGGCTTCGTAGGCATGCGTCCCAGGCTGCCGGAGCAACTCGGCATCCACGTCTGAATGGATCTCGGCCAGACCTCGCTCGGTCAGGTCGTCTATAGACTTCCCGATTATTTGTTTGCGTTTGAGACCGTAGTAATCTATCAGGGCCTTGTTGCACATCCGGTACACCCCGTGTCTATCCTTATAGAATACCGGACAGGGAATCGTATCAAACAGGTTCTGGAGAAAAAAGAGCTGGTTTTTGAGCCGCTCTTCGGCCCCCACGGATCCTGTTGGGTCGGTGGATTGGCGTTGCCGGCGCTGCTGGGAGACAAGCCACCGCTGCAACGCGAAATAGGTGAGGAGTGTGGCAAGCGTCGCCGAAAGAAGAACGGTAAGAAGCTCGGATTGGAGGATCTGGCTGTCGGGAAAGAGGCGCCCTTTCGCCCACTGATATCCCGACATGAGGACAAAAGCTGTGCCGACGGCAAATAGCAGTGGTCTTATGACCTTCCGCTCCGGCTCCGCCATGGGCTTATCAGGAACATCTTGTCCAGGATCCAGCCCTGGTATTTCCGTTACCCCTGTTGGTCGATTCATGCAGACTTTCTTTCCGCCTCAGTCCGCTGCCGGAGAGATCGGACCGGTTCTCCGGAGGGGCGAGCTGCCGCCGGCAGTCATCGCAGCTCATTGAGACCTACTGAACTGAAGCAATAGAGCACCACCCCCATTGCCAGGGACCATCAAATTCCAATTCGCTCACACAGAAAGGCCACCGTGCACACATACAGCACCCATGGCGGCACCACATACACCAGGCTCTTGGCGTAACCGACCACCGAGTCTTTACCGCCCGCCCGGTAGAGCAGGAAAAAGATCAAGACCGTCATGGAAGGGAACATGCTGATGAGAGCGGCCGCAAAGCCTTCCCCCTTTGCGCCGTAATAGGTGGTGAGGCTTACTACCAGACCTCCCACCACGAAATATCCTAGATATTCAAACATCGTCCGATTCCTGTGTCAAAAGTTACCCCATCTCATGGTACGGCGGGAAGAAGGACCTCACTGGTGAGGACGCCCATGAGTCGATGGTCGGGACCGCTCGAGTAAACCGGCATGGAATGCCGGGCCGGGCATTCGCCACTTCTGCCGCCAAAGCCGGGCGGCAAGTTGGCAAAAAAGCAGGCCAACTCAGGGGTCGGGTCAATATCGGAACGGTGATCTTGACGCTTGTCACAGGGGCTCCTTTTCTTGTTGGTCTTAATCAATCAACGGTCTGAGGGCAAGCTGTAACTCTCACCGCCAAGGGGGGCAGGACGTTCGGCCAGAAAGACCCCTACCAGGATGGCGGCAGAGCAGAAGCTCTCACTCTCACCGGGACCACGCTCTGAAACCCTGGGCGGGATGTGACGGGGTGCTCCTCATGGTTCGAGCAGCTTCTTGCGGAACTTGCGACAGAGCGGATAAACGAAAACCTCCTTGGGTATCAGCGGTTCCTTGGTGCGTCTGCGGTCCATTCGGCCCCGCCCCGTTGTCTGGCCGAGGCTGATCCAGTTGGCGGCGCGGTAGCAGGTGCCGCGAAAGAGGCTCAAGTCGACCAGGGTTTCCATTAAGACCGGCCGGATGGCATACTTGGCTTCCCAGTCACCCGGGATTCTACGGGCGATGCGAGCGAGGGCGGCGCTGGCCAGGCAGGGGACGCGCACCCACGGTACAATCAGGAACCGGCTATTTTGAACAATCCATTGGAGGCGGCGGGTCCGCTGGGCATGATCCCACCCGATCCAGTGATCGCGGACGGCCATCATCCACGCCGGGCTCGAGAACTGGACGCAGCCGACTCGCTGCGGCCGAGGGCGGGTGACCCGGACAAAATAGCGCAGGTGAGCTCCAAACGGCACTTTGCAGCCGAGATAATGATAGCGAGCGACCCAGTCGCGCCACTGGCGGCGGGCTTCCGGGGTTTCCACGAGCTCGAGTTCGAGCGGGCCGAGCTCGTGCATGGGCATGGCGAGCGGCTCCTCAGGTCTGAGGGAGTCGTCGCCGACGGGCTTGGGCTTTTCTCGGTAGGAGCGGACCGTACCCTTGAACTCAGGGAGTTTGAGCAGACCTTCGGCATCGAGTTCTTCGAGGAACTGCCTGCATTCATGCGCCTTCAGACCCCCGTTGGGACGCCGCCATGCCAGCAGTTCGCAGATGGTGAAGGCGAGTTCAGTGCGGCTGAGCCCGCTACAGTCGCGAACGGTCTCCTTGATCAGTTCGAGTTCGTCCAGCGCCACACGTTGACCGCAAAACCGCAGGTTCGTCATTTTTCTCACCAGAACTTCACTCCTCAGTCTCCTTTCACTTATAAGCGCTAAAATCCACCCCACGCCGACGCGCCCGCTCTTCCAACCAGGCGTTGTCGTCCCCTGGCGGACAGGTCAGTTCATCGAGGTCCTTCCGCACCAGGGTCACAGCCTTTTCGGGACAGGTCGTTGCGCACAGTCCGCACCCGATACATCGCCGGCGATCGATCTGATAATGGTTTTCGCCTGCCATGATGGCGTCCACCTGACATCGTTCCGTGGCGCAGGTCCCACACCCGGTGCACAGGTTGGGATCAATCTCGGCATAGTACCGGGAATTAAGGAGATTGGGGGCCCCCATCTTCACGGCACGCAGTATTCCACAACAGCAGCCGCAGCAGTTGCAGATATAGTGATGGCCGCTGGCCACGTTATAGGTCATGTGCACTAGCCCCGCCTGCTCCGCGAGGCTCAGAACCTCGTAGGCTTCTTCCTTGGTGATGAGCCGGCCACCCCACGGGGAGTTGTCGAAGACGCCCGGCAGTTGAGCCATAGCCAGGCATACTTCGGTAGGTTTCGAACAGGGACGGTTCAACAGTCCCTGACTCTTCTTGCAGATACAGGTATTCACCATGAAGGACTGGGAGTTCTCGATGAGGCTCGAAACCTGCTGGTATGTCAGCGCCTCCTGGTTGACGGGAATCTCCCTTTCAACCGGAACGACCTGCATGATCTGGGGGCCATGCTTTATGAACTGCCGCCCCCAGTGCCTCCCATACTGCTCGCAGAGTAGGGCGAATTCCCGGTCCATCCGGTTGAGTTGCATTTCGTAGATGCCCACAATCCAAGGCATTATCTTGAACAGCATGACCCCACCGTACCTGAATCCTGCGATTTCTCCCTTTTGCCACATGGTGATGAGGGTCTCTTCCAGACCCTCCAGAGGACGACCGGTGCGTTGCGCAATCTGCTCGGCCGTCTCAGCCTTCAGCCTCAAATCGCAAAAAAGGGCGGCTTCTTCAGGGGCGAAGATGCGCTTGAGGATGTTGATTTCAAGTCCGGACCTGGTTGACGGAAATCCGTTTGGCAGCGTATCGAGCAATCTGGCCAGACGGGCGTAGACTTCATCAGCCATGGCTCTAAGCCTCCCTTCGCTCACTATTCCACGACCAACCTTAATCAGTCTCCCAAAACTAGATCCTGCAAGGACAGGGGGCGACCGTTCAGGGTGATCTGGCCGCCTTCATAGCTCGCCTTGACGGAAAAAGTGTGGTCCTCCTTGACGAGGATCTTTTGCTCCGTCAAAGTCGCCAGCTGTTCATCGATTCGATCGGCTACCAGGGCACGGATCTCTTCCGCACCGGGAAGCGCGCTCTCAAGCTCCTCCGACTCCCCGTCAGGGGGCTCTGTCTCCAGTTCCTCCAGTTCCGCGAGAACCTCAGCCTCCTCGATACCGGTGAGGGCATTGCGCAGGAGGCCTTCCGCGATTTTCACATCGACTTGGACGGTGAGTCCGGCGATGAGAGCCAGGACGTCATGAACGGCACCCGCTTTGGTGCCGTCATAGGCGAGCCGAGCCGTGCCCGTGAGGTCTCCCAGGGAGGTCTTCAGGGTCAACCGCTTGATTTCGATTTCAGGTGATTTCTTGAGCAGAGCCGGAAGAATCTCCATGTACTTGGCCAGCATCTTCATCTGATCTGTGGTTGCGGGCGGTTGACCGGACTGGCTCGTTTCTTCACTAAGCGACTCCTGGAGCAGGGCGAGGGCGGGCGCATCGAAGTTACGGAATTCGATCTCAAAATTGCCGGGGCCGTACCGGTGCTCATCGAATTTCAGCAGGTCCGTGCGGATTCCGAGCTGGGAGTTGATGTTGTCGCCCGTCGCACTGGTTGCGGTATCGACACTGAGGCCCTGCAGCTGGAGGGACTGGGGCTCGGTGTCCTGGTCAAGGGTTACCTCGAGGCTCACCAGCGAAAAGGAGCTTTCGCCCAGCCACAGTCCGCTGATACCCTCGTTGGTAGTGAAGGACAACTTCAGTTCTCCCAGTTGCAGCGTCAGTTCTTTACTTCGTGCTTCAATGCCCTGCATGTTGAGCGAGCCGGAGAAATCCTTCAGGTCGTTGGTGAAGTCAAGCTGCAGGGATAGTCCCTTCCAGTTCACCGCCACGGGTTCGTCGGGGTCGAAGGTGCGCTGAAAAGGTGGCATCACCAGTCGTTCCCGGTACTTTCCATCGAGATAAAGTACGCTGTAGTCCCGCAGTGTGGCGAGTTCCGGAAACTGGCTCCACAATCTGGTAAATTGGTTTTCCAGTTCGGACCCGGGTGCCAGCCTGGTCTCGATAACGGCCATCACCGGTTGCCACCGAGACTCACTCTCTCCCAGTCTGCTGATGGGGAAAGGACCATGGGTGAGGTCCTGAATGAGAGGCACTTTATAGCTTTGCATCTCACCGTTCGGTCCCATCGGCAACTGGATCTCCAGGATTGTCCGGGCCTGCGAATCCATAAAACCACGACGGTAGCTCTCATTCATAAATCTCACATACTGTCCCTGGGAGGCGTGCTCGATCAAGGCATGATACTGCTGTTCCGCTTTCATCCCAAACCAGTAGGTGAAACCTGCCCAGAGTCCCATGATCACAAGGACCAGCAGGATAAGAATGGAAGTCGACTTTCTCATTGAGGTCCTCCTTGTGATGATCGGGATTCAACAGTGAAACCTTGAAGCCTGAGACAGGACCACGAAGTTTACATGATATCCAAGCTTGAGAGATCGAAACTGGGGAACGGTCGTGCTGGAACAGGAGGTACGGCCGTTCGGCCGGGCGGAACCGTCAGGGTGGCCTGGTAGCGAGCCTTCAATTCCTTTGCGCGACAGCCTTGAAAAAGGTGTAATAGAAGACGCCATCCGCTTCCGTCGTTCGATAGAGATCTCTAAATTCCTTTCGATTCAGACCAGGAGCCCCTTTCAACTCCGCGAAACTGCTGGTACAGCACGGCATAAGCCTCAAACCGCTTATGGCAGGTGTCCTGCTGTTTCCCTTGCCGTTGCGTTTCAAGTTCATCCACTGCAACGGAGAGCATCGGCCCTAACGCGAGGATGGCAGGTTGCGTTGAGAGGAGCGAAACGCAACATGGGTAAGGGTGCCGAACTTCCGACGCGCGGTACTGGTGCCGGGGGCCAGGTCGAACAGTCAGAAGACATCTGTCAGCAGATGTCTCGAACCGCCCGGATCAGGCTCTCCTCACTCGGGATGTAAAAGCGCTCCAGGGGAGGGCTCATCGGCACCGGAATATCCGGCCCTGTCACCCGTCGGAATGGCGCTTTGAGCGAGGAAAAGGCTTCTTCAGCCACCACGGCGCAAATTTCTCCGGCAAACCCACCCGTTCGCGTGGCTTCATGGAGGACGACCAGCCGACCGGTCTTCTCTACCGATGCGATCAGCGTTTCCCGGTCGAGCGGCACCAAGGTCCGCAGATCCAGGATCTCCAGATCGATCCCTTCGCGACTCAATTGTTCCGCCGCACGCAGAGCCACCCCGAGCATCTTGGACCAGGTAACCAGCGTCACATGCGTTCCCTTGCGCTTGATTTCCGCCCGGCCGATGGGTGTCAGGTATTCCTCTGTGGGGACGGGAGCGGGAGCGAAGTACAGCATCATGTCTTCGATGAAGATGACGGGGTTGTCATCGCGGATGGCCGATTTCAGCAGCCCTTTGGCGTCGGCGGGGGTGGATGGCATCACCACCTTGAGGCCGGGGCAATGAGCCACCCACGCTTCCAGGTTGTGGGAATGTTGGCAGCCAGCGCCAAAGCCAGCTCCCGTCTTGATGCGGACTACCATGGGAAAGGTGGATTTGCCGCCCGAAAGATAGCGCAGTTTGGCCGCGTGATTGACAATCATGTCCGAGGCCAGGGTGAAGAAAGGGTTGAACATGATCTCGACGACCGGTCGGAGTCCCCGGACCGCTGCACCGACAGCCAACCCTGCGATGGCAGCTTCCGAGACCGGCGTGTCCAGAACCCGTTCCCGCCCAAATTCAGTCAACAATCCGGCCGTAGGCAGCATCGGACTATCATGGATGCTCACCCCCACGCCTTCTCCAGCGACGAATACCCTCGAGTCCTGTCGCATTTCTTCCTGCAAGGCCTGCTTTATAGCCTGTCCCATTCCCAGTTGTTGCATGGCAGAATCCTTTCCTAACGTGTGAACCAGACTCAGAGCGGTTTTCATCAGACCAACACATCCTCCAACGCTTCCTCCACCTCGGGATAGGGACTTTCTTCTGCAAAGCGCACGGCATCCGCAACGGTTTTCGCGACGGCTGCCTCCATCTGTTGCAGATCCTCCCCGCTGATCAGACCGAGGGTGAGCAACTCATCCCTGAGCCTTGGAATCGGGCATTTTTCCTTCCAGGCGGCAATTTCATCCTGGGGCTGGTAGTGCTGGTGGTCGTTTTCACCATGCCCCCGGCAACGGTAGGTCTTGCACTCGATGAGGGTTGGGCCAAGGCCCGCCAGAGCGCGCTCACGTGCCTTGACGGACGCCCTGTAGACCGCCGGAGCATCATTGCCATCGACCACCACGCCGGGCATGGCATAGGCCACGGCCCGGTCGGCAATGTCCTTTATCCTGGTGTGCTCCTCGAAGCGTTGGGCCCCTGCGTAGACGTTATTCTCACACACAAATACCACCGGCAGCGCCCAAAGGCTGGCCAGGTTCAAGGCCTCGTGAAAGGAGCCCTCATCGGCCGCGCCGTCTCCGAAAAAACAGACCGTGATACTGGGTTCCTTCCGATACTGCTGAGCAAAAGCGACACCCACGGCGATGGGAAGGCTTCCCCCCACCACGGTTGTCGTGCACAGCGCATTGACCTCGGGAACCGCCAGGTGCAGCGTGCCGCTTTTGCCCTTGTTGCACCCCGTCCGCTTGCCGTAAATCTCTGCCATCAGCGCCCCGGGGTCAGCCCCTTTAGCAAGTAGATGGCTGTGACTGCGATGGTTGGAGACGATTACGTCGTCCGGACTCAACGCCGCGCAAACTCCGGAACCCACCGCCTCCTGACCCGTACATAGTATCATCATCCCAGGAATCTTTCCCTCAATCGTGCAGAGCTCCATGAGTGTGTCTTCAAAACGACGCGTGAGCAGCATCGAGTGGAGCATCTCAACTTGCTTTTCTTTGGAAATGTGCATGTCTTCTCCTTCTACCGCTTCGTGCAGAAAAATCACAAGCCGTGGCCAGCCTTTTCAGCCGTACGTAGTCCACCATAAAACAAAATGGCAGAAAATGAACGTGTTTTTTGGGAGGGAATGACCCGCTCACCAGCCGTTCAGGCACAGCCTATGCCCATTCCGAGAAATCGGCAGCCGCGGTGTCCGCCAAAGGGCGATTGACATCCCGGCTCAGGGGCGGTCGGGAGGGGTGTCATCAGAGCGGGGCATCCCTCTCTGCTTAGCGATAAGGGTTGATGGTGAGAACCGGGGCAGAAGAACGTTTCACGACTTCGTTGGCGACGCTGCCGAACAGGATCCGATCGAGACCCTTCCGGCCGTGAGTGCCCATGATGACCAGGTCGACTTTTTCGGTTTCGACATATTTAAGAATTTCTTCAGCGGGGTCACCCTGTACCACGGCCGTCTTCAACTTCGAGAACTCGCTGAAGTTCTCCTCCACATACTCTACCAGCCTCTTCTGGCCGCCTCTCAGCACTTCCTCGCCGAAGGTCTTAAGGGATGGATGGGGGATGTAGAAGGTCGTAAACTTCTCGAAAGTGCCGGTGACCAGCAGCAAATGCAGTTCGGCTCCAAACTTCCGTGCGAAGTCAATGACATCAGGGGCAAGCTTGGAAGAAACCTCCGAAAGATCGACCGGGAAAAGAATCTTATTGATTGCTTTCATGGCACATCCTCCTTTCTTGAATTAAGGCTCAAAGTTGCAAACAATCCAGAGAATGAAGGAATTATTGCTTGCCGGTGAGAAGGAGTGCGAAGGCACCCGAAGCGTCAGGGCAAGGTATTGCATTTATTAACATTTTCAAATTCACTATAACTGGAAGCGAAGCGTGTGTCAATCGGGGCGCTAACGCGTCTCGCGAACGACCAATGCTTCCATCTTTTCCTTCCGGTTGAATTCAGCAGCAAACCGCATGGCTTCTTCCCGGCTGGCGAAGTAGCCCACGAGAACCCGATTCCACTGCCCGCTGCCTCCCAGGTTGACGGTTTCAACCCGCGGCGCATAGCCTTTTCCGCGGAGTTGGTCGAGGAGGCGCTGGGCATTGTCCGGCTCTTTCATGGAAGAAACCAGAAGACTGAAATGTTCGGCCAGATGTTCCGGAGGGCCGGCGTCGGTGGCGGCCAGGGCGTGGGGTGGAGTCGTCGCCAATGGTTCCCGGG
>JAPXSS010000020.1:0-34120 GCA_033812955.1 Syntrophobacteraceae bacterium
CTCCCGGCCGGGCAAAACTATTCCCCTCCGTGCCTCCGTGTCTCTGTGGTTGGATTTATGATGCATAGAAAAAATCAGGCTACCAAAAAAGTCACTCTGTCAAGCAGAATTTCATGCAATTGCCCTGCGCCCGTCGGAGAGTGCCGCTGACAACGGCATGAAACATGCTTCAACTGGATGGGGCACGAGTAAACATTCAGCGAGGACAGGATCGCCACCAGGCCGCGACGATTCCTTCGTTGCGCGTCAGAGCTGCATGCTTGCAGGACGCACGGCATGCAGCTCTCGACCTATCGCAAGATTCCTCCTTGCGGCGCTCAATGGTTCGCACCCTTCACATGCTATCGGCAGATTGCCGGAGAAGAGGGACCGTGACATCCCGAGCTCGCGTTCTCGTAGTAGATGATGAAAGGGATCTCGCCAAGAACCTGGCGAGTCTGCTGAAGAGAAGGCAATTCGATGCCGAAACCGCTTTCAACGGTTTTGAAGCCCTGGATGCCGTCAAGGATCGAGGACCCTTTGAGATTGTCCTGCTCGACGTCAATATGCCGGGTATGGACGGCATTGAGGTGTTGCACAAGCTGAAGGCCATGCTTCCGGAAGTGGAAGTCATCCTGCTCACCGGCCACGCTACCGTTGAGATCGGGATTGAAGCGATCCGGGCCGGAGCTTTTGATTACCTGATCAAGCCGTGTGATATCGAAGACCTGACCGAGAAGCTCCGATCAGCAACCGACCTGAAGCAGATTCGCCGCCATCCGGTGCTCTGGCCTCGCACAACGGTCGGCGAAGTGATGTTGTATGCCTACCAGCCACTCACCACCGGGGATTCTCTGATCAAGGCGTTCGAGGTGTTCAACTCGGACCGTCGGAAGATGGCGGGAGAGACTCTTTTCATCGTTGATCATGAGAACATCCTCCAGGGGACCGTCACGCAGCAGGCCCTGGTAGACGCCACCGGCGCCGCGCATCCGGGGAAAAGCATCACCTGGGAAGACTTGCGAGAGCATCCGGAGTGGCTTCCTGAGCGACAGATCGGCGACATTATGGGGCTGCAGGTCACCGCCGCCCACCCTGACATGCCACTGCGGGAAGCCGCCAGGATGCTGGTTGAATGCCGCCTGCAAACCCTGCCCGTGGTCGATGGGATCCGGGTAGTCGGGATCGTGCGGCTTCGAGATGTGTTGCGGTACCTGGAATCAGAACCGGCAGAGGGAGCCTAGGAGTCATGTCAAGGTTTTCAGTCGGACAACACGATTATCCCTACTTCAGGACAGTCTGGAACCGCGTCGTGTTCACCATGCTCGCCGCTGCGTTGGTTCCCATCCTCCTCCTGGGCGGTATCTGCTGCTACTACGCGGAACAGCTGGTCAAAGAGAAGAGTCTGGAGACCCTGAAGGGGATCGCTCTTGACCGGAAGATCGCCGTTGATCGTTATCTCGACGGACTTGCCTCTGGTTTGAGACAAACGGCAGCTGAGCTGGGACCTGCTCACCGGGGTACCGATAGACTGAACGCCGCTTTTCAAGCTCTCCAGCAGACTCATCAAGGCATTACCGAGCTCGCCGTTTTCGACGAAAAGGGTCTCCGCTTAGGCTCGGTCGGACGGCGGTCAGGCGACGAGACCGATGTCGAGTATGAGGCATGGTTTAACGATGTTCTTGCCCGAGGCGTTGCGGTTAGCGAGGTAATGAAGGGCTCCGGCAAGGAGCCTTATTTCCTGGTTGCCGTTAGGATGACAACGCCACCTGGAAGAGAAATCCTTCGCTCAACCGTAAGTGCTTCCAGGCTCAACGAGCTCGCCTCCACCCTGCCTCCCCCGTGGCATGGCAAGGCCTACCTGACCAACCGTGAGGGAATACTCCAGACTGAGCCTGTAGCAGCCGGTCAACCGAGAGACCGGCCCCCCGTCCAGGACCTTGAAAGATTTGACGGCATCCGCATGGAGGAATCGGCGGGGGTTTGTTTCCTGAAGGTATGGCAGGAGCGGGCACCCTGGCTCAATGTCATCCAGGTCGTTCGAAGCGATTTGCCCGGTCTTTCCAAACGGGTCTACCTCTTTGCTCTGCTGGTGTTAGTCCTCCTGGCTATTCCCATTGTAGGCCTCGTGCTGCTCACCGGCAACGATCTCGCCTTCCGACTTGAAGACAAGAGCAGCAGTCTCAAGGCGCTCGACCGCCAGCTTCGCCGGGCAAGCTACATGGCTTCCTCCATGGCGCTCTCCATGGGTTATTTCCGGGACATCAAGGATATCCTGGCTAATATCGATACAACTGCCATGGTCATGGCTGAAGAGCCGGAGGTGTCGACTTCACCCGATCTTCAGAGCAGTATTGCCGTGGTCCGGTCCGAGGTACAACGGGGACAACAGGCGGTGGAGCGATTTCTCCACTACATAGAGCCCCAATCGCCCCTCATCATCGAGGTCGACGTTCACAAGCTGCTCGACGACCTGTTCCAAATCCTTGACCGCGAGTTGCTGTTTCGCAGCATAAGCGTTCGGCGGGCGTTCCAGGCAGACCTGCCCACGGTCCGGAGCGATTCCTCCAAGCTGCGTCAGGTGTTCCTGAATATCGTCAGCAACGCGGTGGAAGCCATTGATAAAGATGGCGAAATCACTCTGACCTCCAAAGTGGTTGAGAACGGCCTTGCCGTCACCATCAGCGACAACGGTCCGGGGATATCAGCGGCCGATCTGCAACGGATCTTTGAACCGCTCTGGACCACCCGCTCTCAGGGCACTGGCCTCGGGCTGCCACTCTGCCGACAAATCCTGGAAAAACTTGATGGGGAAATTACCATCCAATCTGCTTTGGGAAAGGGCACAGAGGTGACCGTTACGCTTCCCCTGCGTCTGAGAGCGCAGCGGCTCCCCAGCCCGGCAGCTGAATCGTAACATGATCAAGAGGGAACACATCAAGCAAGCCATCGACGAGATCACCATAAGGTCTCCCGAGGTTGGCTACTCCCTGGATGAGCTGCTGGGAGTCGGGCGCATCACCACTCTTCCGCCGGACCAGGCAATTGCCGAAAACGGTGATTTCCGTTTCCTGTTCCGAGATGAAATCCTGACCGTGCGGAGATTCCTTTTCATCAACCATGGCCATCTCCCGATTGAACAGCAAATGCTGATCAAGTACGGCGAAATGAGAAAAAGGCAGGAGGTTCTGGACGCCGGAACCGGCCTCTCTTACCGGACGGCCGCCGAGGAGGTCCAGGCAGCCGGTCTCCGCTTCCTGGTGGACTATGAGCTAGAACGGGCACTCGACCAGCTCGACAGGCGTCATTCGGCGCCATCCACCGCCGGCGTGGACGGACGGCAGGCCGCCGCCACCAGCCGCACAGAACTTTTGAGGGAACGCCTGGTGCAGCTGAAAGCTGAAACGGGCAACGAACCAGACCTTCGTCACCGGTTCAGCGAAGAAGGTTCTGAGAGCCCGCTCTTTGCCGGTTCTATTGGAACCGATACGCCAGCGCTCTTTGTTGTCTTTCCCTATTGCAGAAAGGCGCTGGAGCAGACTGCGGAATTGAATCTGGAGTTTTTCTCCATTCGTTTCCTGCTCAATACCCTCATCCGGGGCAACGCCAACCGTCTGTTTGCCTGTATTGTCCATGGCCACCTTGCCGGATTGATCTATCTCAACATGAAAGTACGCCTCTTTTATCGGGCTCTGGAAGTTGGTTATCTGGCAACGGTACAGGGTCGGATTCCGGCGTTGGTCGGGCGACGCCTGCGCGGCGTGGGGAGTTTTCTGGTGGCAGGCACCTGGCTCTTGTGGAAAACCAGCTTCGCCCGGGTCCGGGAAATAGTGCTCGACTCAGAGTCAGGCGCCATTCACTTTTATCAAGCAATCGGGTTTCAGGCGCGCGGAACCTACAGTTACGCTCTGAGAACCCCCAAGGGCTATTTGCTCGATAGTCTTGTGGGTATGGCCGAAGGTACCCCGGACCTGCCAACCAAGGTGCTGGAGGAAATTGCCACTCATCTCCGAAAACAGCTCAAGGTGCTGGCAAAAACCCGCTCCGGCAGCGAGAAAGACCCCATCCGCCGACCGACGCTACGGGCTGCCCGCCGGAGCATGCTGTCCCGGCACCATGCGGTATTGGCTAAAGCCGCAGCCGAGGCCTTGCTGAAGTACCGCAGCCGGATCCCGGAAGCCGGTGAATTGCTCCGGATCGCCTCCGAATTCTCCAGCCTTCGTTTTCCCAAGGAACTGCCAGAGACCGGCACACGACTGGTGGCAGTTGTTCACGACCTGCTCTTTGCAGAACACCTGCAAGGGATCTTCCACATGGAAAGCCCCCAGCGGATTCGTGCGGTCGCGGCGGCGCTTCAAAACAACGCGGTGGCAGAGAAATGGAAAGCGGTTCCACCCCGCCCGGCCAGCGATGAGGAGCTGGCGTGGGTGCATACTCGCAGCCACATCGAGCGAATTGCGCGCACGGCCGGAAAAGAGATCGTTTCTCTCGACCTGGATACCCAGACCACCCCGAGGTCGTTCGAGATCGCCCGGCTGGCGGTGGGCGGAGTTTTCAACCTGCTCGATGAAATCTGGAACGGTGACAGTCGGCGCGGGTTCGCCTTTGTCCGCCCTCCCGGACACCATGCCGAACCCGATAAGGCCATGGGGTTTTGCCTTTTCAACAATACCGCCCTCGGGGCTCGATACCTGGAGCGGGTTTACGGCCTTGAAAGAATCATGATTGTCGATATCGACGCCCACCACGGCAACGGCACACAGGCGGTCTTCTATGATACCAAGACCGTGCTGTACGCCTCCCTTCACGAGTTCCCATCCTATCCCGGAACCGGCAGCCTCGGTGAAGTCGGAACCGGTTGCGGGGAGGGCTTCACCGTTAACATTCCCATGGCCAGAGGGTCGGGGGATGGCGATTTTGCGCAGGCGATATACGGCATCATTCGGCCGGTGGCCGAGGAATACGAGCCCGAGGCGTTGCTCGTTTCCTGCGGTTTTGATCTGTGCCGGGCTGATCGGCTCACCAAGATGAACGGCACTGCGGAAGGCTATGCCCTTATGGCTTTCTTTCTAAAAGAAATCGCCGACCAGGTCTGCAACGGCAAACTCATCTACATCCTGGAAGGCGGCTATAACGTCGCTTGCGTCGAAGAATGCACCCTGCAGACCATCCAAGAACTGGCGGATATCAACACGCTGGCGCGGTCACAACTCGAACGGATCCGGTCGTCGGCTCCCCACCGCATTCCGGCCCTGCGGCGGGTGATCGAAGCTCATAAACAGTATTGGAAGTCCCTCGGATAGCGGGAAAGGTTGCCATGAAACCCATCCGCGTCCTCGAGATCATCAAGCCCCCCTCCCCCAACCTGGCGGAATCTCCCCGGGTGAAGCTGGAGGACCCCCTCGTCCGCGCCATCGAGCTGATGGCGAAGAACAATGTGCAGCAGATCGCCGTGGTCACGAACGACCGAACCGTGGGCATGATTCGCCTCAAGGACGCCCTGGAGAAAATGGGGCTGCAGGTGGATGCTCTCTAGCAGGGTATGGGTGGCGGGACCTGGGAAGAGTTCTAAAAGTAGCCGTGAATGTCGGCCTAATCCTCCTTCTGCCTGAAATTTTCCGTGACGATGCCGGTTTCCTTCATCAGACGATGGAGATATTGGCGCTGGATCCCTGCCTTCTCGGCCGCCCGGCTGATGTTGCCCTGGTTGTCCCGCAGCAGCGCCTCGATGTACTTTCGGTGAAAAAGATGGGTCATCCGCTCCTTGGCGTCCCGAAAGGACAATTGTCCCAGATTCTCTTCGGGTTCCCCGGCATCCACGTCCTGCTCGATCACGAGCTGCAGATCGCCCTCGGTCAAGATGCTTCCCCGGCAGTAGATAACGCCTCGTTCGATGATGTTTTCCAGTTCCCGAACATTTCCGGGGAATTCCTGGGCACCCAGGGCGCGAATGGCTTCGGGTGATATGTCCCTGATGTCCTTCTTGTTAATCCGGGCGTATTTCTCCAGGAAATGGAAGGCCAGCAGGGGAATATCGGACCTTCGCTCCTTCAGGGACGGCAGCTCAAAATGGATGACATTCAGACGATAGTAGAGGTCCTCCCGAAAGCGGCGGGCGGCAATATCGGCCAGCAGATCGTGGTTGGTGGCGGCGATGAATCTCAGATCTGCTTTCTTGGTTACCACGCTGCCAACCGGTTTAAACTCCCCTTCCTGCAGCAGTCGCAACAGTTTGGTTTGGAGGAGAGGGCTCAGATCACCGATTTCGTCCAGGAACAGAGTCCCCCCTTCGGCTTCGTCCACCAGGCCCCTTTTGTCTTTCCAGGCTCCCGTAAATGCCCCCTTTATATGGCCGAACAGCTCACTTTCGAGGATGGTCTCGGGAATGGCCGTGCAGTTGATGGTAACCAGTTTCCGAGTGCTGCGGGAACTGAAGAGATGTATGGCGCGGGCGAGCAGTTCCTTGCCGGTGCCGCTCGGCCCGGTGATGAGGACGGTGGCTGTACTCGGGGCAATCCTCCGGACTCGGTCGAAAATGCTTTTCATCAGCGGTGAAGACCCGATCAGGTTGGCAAAGCCGTCCTTGCGAGCCAATGCTTCCCGTAGCGACTGATTTTCACTGGTCATCTGCCGCCATTTCAGGATTTTCTCAATGGTCAGCAGAATCCGTTCTCTCCGGAACGGTTTGGTAATGTAGTCGTAGGCGCCTTTTTGGGTTGCCTCCACCGCTGTTTCAATGGTTGCATAGGCGGTCATGATGACCACGGAGATCTGGGGGTCGATCTTCTTTGCCTCCTCCAGGAGCGAAATGCCGTCGATCTTGGGCATCTTCAGATCGGTGATGATCAGATCGAAGGGCCGCTCGCGAATCACGTCCAAAGCCTTCTCCGAGTTCAGTTCCGTTACCACCTCGTGGTCGGTTTCTTCAGTGATGATCCGCTTGAGCAGCAGGAGCATGTCAGGTTTATCGTCCACAATCAGAATCTTGCCGGTCATGATTCACCCCTTACCCAGATCGGCAGCTTTATCGTGAAAGTTGTGCCGCTCTTTTGTCCCGGAGCATTTGCGGTGTGACTCTCGCACTCAATGATCCCACCATACTTGCTGATGATTCCATAACTGACGAACAGGCCCAAACCGGTACCCTCACCCTCCGGCTTGGTGGTGAAGAACGGATCATAGATCCGCTCGAGGTTCTCGGGAGAAATCCCGATCCCGTCGTCTTCAATCTCAACCACGGCCCTTCGCTTTCCCCTTTCCATCCTGGTCCGGATGGTCAGCGTCCCGCCGTTCTCCATGGCGGCAACCGCGTTGGTGATCATATTCATGAATACCTGCTGGAGCTGGCGCGGGTCGCCGCGAACGGGTGCAAGATCATCACAACATTCCTTTACCAGGTAGATTCCCTTCATTTCCATGGCATGGCGTCCGATCTTGATGATCTCCGCAAGACTGTCTTCGATATCGACCAGATCATCCTCGGAAACATTGAGGCGCGCAAAGCTCAGGAGGTTTTCGGTGATTTCCTTGCAGTAGAAGCCCTGACGTTCGATGACCTTCAGATCCTCATATTCCTGGGACCCGGGTTCCTTCTTGCGAATGAGCAGGTCGCAGAACCCGAGGATCACTCCCAGCGGATTGTTGATTTCGTGGGCGACTCCCGCTGCCAGTGTGCCCAGAGAAGCCAGCTTTTCGGTGCTGATGAGCTGCTTTTCGAGTTTCTTGCTCTCGGTGATATTTCGAGCGATGCACAGCACGGCACTGATCTCTCCGGTTTCGTTTCGCAGCGGCATCAAGTTGGCACTGAGCCAGATTGGGTGAGCTCGGGTCTTCATTTCGAATTCGTACGGAATGCTCTTGCCCACCTCAAACACCAACCGTGCCCGATGAACCGTGGGTTCCGCCACTTCGTCTTCGAACACCGTATGAAAAGCCCGGCCAACCAGCGCCTCGGCACTACATCCCAGGAACTTTGCCGTAAAACTGTTCACCGACAGAAAACAACCCTCCCGGTCGAGCGTGAAGATAAAATCCTCGGCGCTCTCGACCAGCGACCGGTAGTTCTCCTCCGAGCGCCTCAAGGCCTCGGTGCGGAGCACCACCTGTTTTTCGAGGGTGCGAGACCAGCGAGTCTCCACAACCAGCACCACCCCGGAAGCGAGCAGCACGACGCCGATCACCAGCCCCAGGAACAGCAGCTGCCAGTACTGGTTCTTCCGCACCTCGTCTTCAATCTCGAATACCGGTGCCACGACGGCGACCGACCAAGTCTGTGAGGGGTGATTGGAAACCCGGATGGGGGTGTAGGCAATCAGCTTCTCCATCTCCCCGGTGATCCCCCGATGCCAACCGTAGACGTAAGACCCGGTTCCTTCACGCCCCTCCAGCATCCGATCCCGTTGAACCTGGTTGATTTTGGGGAAGAATTGCTCGGGAAACGGCCCCTTCCGCATCAGGAATGCTCCGGTGCCAATAAAACTCACGTTGGGGTGAAACAGGAAAATCCCGCGATTGTCCATGACCCAGGCGTAGCCTGTCTTTCCCGACCGCAGATTCTTCAGGTAAGGCTCCAGAAACCAGGAAATATTCACGTCAAAGAGCACCAACCGCGACAAATCCCTGGGGATGGAAGCGACGAGCGTCATGGAGACATCCGAGCCCTTGATCACGGGCAGGGAGGTCCAGACACTCTCTTCCGCAAAGAAACCAGTGGGGATATCCGGCAGGGCTTCTTCGTCCAGCCGTTCCTCCATGGCCGTTCGACGATAGGACAGATAGACCCATTTCTTCCGGGACTCGACGTCGATCAACTCGACCTTCCGGACCCCGTTCAGGACAATCTGGCTGAACAGCTTGAGCTCCGCCTCCGAAAACGTGGAAGAAGTCCCCGGGCTCTCGGAGAGATTCCGGGCAAGCGCGACCAGGGTCTTTCTCAATTCGTTCAGTTCGCGTTCTACGAGATGTTTCGCCCCCCGTGCCACTGACAGCTGCTGGTCGTTGAACTGGTCGGTCACCACCTCGCGCAGCACCTGCCCAACCCACAGCGCCAGGATGAGACCGGTCACCAGAACCACCAGGGTAATGGCTGAAACACCGACAATGAAATTCCCGCTAAGACCTGGATGTCTGCTCATCTTCCTTTTCCTCGAGGCAGAATTCCAGGTAGGAAGCCTCTTTCGCTGCCCTCACGCTCGCACCGGCACCGCCGGTCAAGCGCCGCCGAATCGTTTTGTTTGCTTTCAATCCCAGCATTTTGTCGTTGTGCCGGAGGAAGCTTCCCGGCGATTGGCAGGATACCTTTGCTACCCCGAAGAGTTCTTGGAAGACCTTGTGGAGCATCAGCCCTTTCAGGAGATCGACAACAAGAGGGCAAACCGACACCCGGGGGCTGGACGGAGAGGTCGTTGCCGCAGCATCAAAGGTTACCGAACCACGATCCCCCCTCTAGCCACGCCCGGAGGCCGGGGCCTCAATCATCAGAAGATCTGACGTTAGCAACATTAATGGCTGTCTTTCTCACTCTTCAGGGCCGTCTGTTCCTGAAGCAATTTCCTCGCGAAAGCTTCTTCAATCTTCTCCCGAAGCACATTGATCTGAATCGGCTTCATTGCATAATCGAACGCTCCCAGATTCATTCCCTGAATGCCTGACTCCACCGAACCATGACCAGTGAGAATGATGACCTCCAGTAGCGGGCGTTTCCGTTTCATCACCTTGAGCGCCGCAATTCCGTCCGTCCCTGGCATCCGCAGGTCCAGGACGACCACATCGAATTCCTCATCCTCGATGGCCTCAATGGCACTCTCCCCATCGTTGACGGCCTTTACCTCGAATCCTCGCCGGGACAGGATTTTTGACATGTTCGTGGTGAAGACCACCTCGTCGTCAACCAGTAAAACCCTTGCGTGCCTCTCCTCAGATTCTTTCGCGACTGTCATCCTCAGGACCCTCTCCAGTTTTTGCTGACCCGAACGGGAGGAAAATATTGAATTCCGTACCCTTGTCCACTTCACTCAGAACGGTGATCGTTCCCCCCAAGTCTTTAATAATCTTATAGGATATGGAAAGCCCCAGCCCCGTCCCTTTGCCGACGGGCTTGGTAGTAAAAAAGGGATCAAAGACTTTGTCGATGATCTCCTGAGGGATGCCGGAACCCGTATCGGCGATCATGATCTCGGCACCCTGCTCAGTCTCGTTGGCCCGGGTACGAATCTGGATGGTTCCGTGCGGCTTGCCCTCATGGGCGTCAATGGCATTGGCGATGAGATTCACGAATACCTGCTGCAATTGGGAGGGATGCGTCATGAGTTGGGGAAGGTCCTTGTCCAGATCAATCACGAACTCCACCCCGCTCGTTATGCCCCTTCTATTGAGGAGTGCCACCACCTCTTCGAGGCAGGCGTTGACATCCACCAATCCCGGGACTGCCTGGCTGCGGCGCGAGAAGCGCAGTAAATTGTGGGTGATCTGGTTGCAGCGCTGCACTTGGTCCTCGATCTGCGACAGCGAGCTGGTCAATTCCGTCTTGAACTCACGGTCAAGATCGTGATAATCCCCGATAACATCCCGAACAAGCTGGCTTTCCGTGAGAATGATGGCCAGCGGATTGTTGATTTCGTGCGCCACTCCGGCTGCCAGTTCGCCGACGGAGGCCAGTTTGCTGGCCTGCATGAGCTGCCGGCTCAGAAAACTGGCCTCCTCATCCCGCTTGCGGACTACCCCGATCATATGCTTGGTCGTCAGGAACGAGACGACCAGGATCGCCAGAATGCTCAGGTGAAGAAAGACGAGTGCCAGGGTGTTGGCATGATTCACATCACTGAACGCTTCCGCATAGTCCTGCTTGACCAGCAGCACCCAATTTGGTTCCTTGAGCCACGCATAACCCACCACCTGAGACGGCTGTTTCTTGTAGGCTTGGCTCTCCTCCCCCGGTTCCAGGATGCGCACTCCGCCCTCGCCCTCAAAGCTGTCTATGGGCAGCAACGACTTGTCCATGATTTTGCCGCCGAAGCGGGGGCTGGTTTGATAGATACCTTCCCGGTTCACGAGGAATACTTCGCCGGTTTCGCCCAGTTTGACATTGCCGATGAGTGAGTCCAGGAACTCATTTTCGATGGTGGCGCGCAAGATCCACTTCTTGTTGCCATCCGACCACAAGATGCCGATGATGAAGTGCGGGGTTTTGCGATAACCCATGAACATGTCACTGACGTAGAATCCCCCTTTGGCCGTGAGTGCCTTGAACCAGAAGGTCTGTGAATAATTCTTGTCCATCAAGTCAAAGAGCCCGATATAGGCCACATGCTTGCCTTCTTCGTTGATGAGCCCAAGGTCTATGAAGTACGCTTCTTCCCGGTTCAGCTTCTCGAAGACCCGCTGCAGGTTTGAGCGATCTCCCAGGTAGTTGACGGAATGGGTTGAGGCCATCAATTGGAGGTCATTGATACGTTCCTTCAAGAACAGCTCGATCAGCTTCCGGTTGTACTCGACCCGCCGGTAGAAGAACTCCTCCATGCGCGAGTAGGCGAAGCTGGAGTAGTTGGTATAAATCACCCATCCAACCACAAGGAGCGGCAGCACGGAACAGATCAGGGTGAGCAGGATGAAACGCCGATAGAGGCTGGAGTAGGACTTCTGGTGCAGCTCCTCGGTGGGCAGGTCAGGATCAGTTGCGGTGCTTACGTCACGGCTCATCTAACCCCCACGGTCCCGCCGAAACGGGATCACTATGAATTAACAGTCGTGGAATCATAGCCGCAAGCCCATGTCTTTAGCAAGCCATTTCCTGCTCTGAACACCTGTGAGTTGCGAGTAGTAGCAAGCATGCTCGCGAACCCCATCCCTTCACCGCTTCACCCGTAAAAGTCCCTAGTCGCAATTGAGGTGTAAATATGGTTTAATGTGGAGGCGGCCAGCCCCGTTTGCTTCGTCCTGGCCGCTCCGGCACCACCTTGAGCGATGCCATCAAAAGGGATAGAGGGGGTCACCATGCTCAATAAGCTCAACCCGCTGAATTGGTTCCGCGCCAGAGGCCAAAAGCCCTCGAGGGACCAGGCCTACAGTGCCTTTCGTTTCAAATATGAACGCTTCAAGGCGCTTCTCGACTCAAACTCGGAACTGTCAAAAATCATGGTGGATATGGAAGACAAGCTCCAGGGCCACCGGGTTTTCGGGATGAGCTATGTACGCTCCCAGTCGGCACGGGCCATCTTCCACACCATGCGGATGATCCAGAGCTTGAACGCCATCTCGCGCGATCGTTACCCGACGCTCATGAACGCACTCGATGAAATCAACCAGCAGGTTAAGGGAGAGCTGGAGAAGCGCAAAGAGAGCCCAATTCACGAGCCGATTCTCCCCTACTTCCAAATTAGCCGAGAGATGGTCGACTGGGTGGGCGGAAAGAACGCCAACCTCGGCGAAGTCCACAGCCGGGTGGGACTCCCCATCCCCGAGGGGTTTGCCATCACCACTCATGCCTTTGAGCTTTTCCTGAAAGCGAACGACCTGATCGATGACATCAATAAAGTGAAGATGGAGATAGACCCCAACGTTCCGGAAACGATTACCATGGCCAGTGAGGAAATCCAGCGACTCATCATCGCGACGTCTCTACCCGCCGAACTCGAGGAGGCCATCCTTGCTGCCTACGATCAGATGATCGAACGAATTACAGCAGCCATCGGGGACGATTTTTCCCGCCTGGTCTGCCTGCGAAGCAGTGCTATCGGTGAGGATAGTGAACTTTCCTTTGCCGGCCAGTACCTTTCCGTGCTCAACGTCCCCCGCAACAAGCTCGCAAGGACCTACAAGTTGATCCTGGCCAGCCTGTTTACGCCTCGCGCTATCTCCTATCGGTTGAGCAAGGGCATCTCCCACGAAAGTGCCGCCATGAGCGTGGCCTGCCAGCAAATGGTCGACTCGGTCACCAGTGGCGTGGTCTATTCGCATCATCCGTTCAATCTTCTCGAAGAAAACATCATCATCAACGCAGTTTGGGGGCTTGGACCGTACGCGGTGGACGGCGTCATCACCCCGGACACCTACACCGTCGCCAAAACCGACCCCCTGACCATTCTCGAATCGAAGATTTCCACCAAGCCCGTCCAGCTGGTGAGCCGGCCGGAGGGTGGGTTGTTGGAAGTTCCCGTCCCCGAAGAAGATCGAGACCGGCCGTGTCTCACCGAGGAACAAATCAAGATCCTTGCCGAATACTCACTGGCGCTGGAAAGGCACTATGGCCACCCGCAGGACACCGAATGGGCCCTCGATCAACATGGCCGGATCATCATCCTCCAAACCAGGCCCTTGATGCTCAGCAACCGTGACGACGCCAATGCTGGGCGAACTACTCCCCTGATGACAGACTATCCCCTGCTTCTCGACGGCGGTGCGGTCGCCTGCCCCGGCGTGGGATTCGGTCCAGCGTTCCTGGTCGGCAACGATGACGACCTGATGACTTTCCCCCAGGGGGCCGTGCTGCTTGCCAGGCATTCCTCACCTAAATTTGTAATGGCCATGCCCAGGGCTCAGGCTATTATTACCGATTTCGGCAGTGTCAGCGGCCACATGGCCTCACTCACGCGGGAGTTCTCCGTCCCCGCCATCGTCGGTCTCAAGGATGCCACGGCGACCATCCCCAACGGCACGGAAATAACGGTGGATGCTTACTCCGGACGAGTCTATGCCGGGAAAGTACCGGACCTGCTCAAACTGCAGTCCTCGCGGGAAACCGGCGTCAGGGATACTCCCGTCTACCAAACCCTCAAGCGCATCGCCGACCTGATCATCCCGCTGCACCTCCTCGACCCCAAGGCGCCGGACTTTACGCCGGAAAACTGCCGGTCCCTGCACGATATCATGCGACTGGTGCATGAATTTTCCTATCATCACATGTTCCAGCTGAGCGATCAGGTCTCGGACGTGACCGGGTGCAGTGTCAGCCTGGTTGCTCCCATCCCGCTCGACCTCTGCATTATCGATCTGGGAGGGGGCCTGGCCGATACCCATGAAAGAGTACGAAGGGTGCAGGTGGAGCAGGTGGTCTCCACCCCTTTCAAGGCGGTCCTCAAAGGCATGCTCCACGAAGGCGTTCGCCATACCCAACCCCGGCCGGTCGAACTCAAGGGCTTCTTTTCGGTGATCGGTGAGCAGATGCTCTCTCCCGGCTATGGTTCCGAGCGCTTCGGTGACCGAAGTTACGCTATCATCTCCGATAAATACCTTAATTTCAGCTCGCGCGTCGGCTACCACTATGCGATCCTCGATGCCTACTGCGGGCAGACCATTAATAACAACTATATCACCTTCTCGTTCAAAGGGGGAGCCGCCGACGACGTGCGCCGAAACCGGCGAGTCCGCTCGATCGGGCTCATTCTGCAGGAACTTGGCTTCCTCGTCGATGTCACGGGCGACCGAGTCAGTGCCCGTTTTCTCCGCTACGAGCGGGCAGAAATTGAACAACGCCTGGACATCATTGGCCGCCTGTTGCAATTCACCCGCCAGATGGACATGCTCATGCACAGTGAAGCAGCGGTCGAGACTATCGCTAAGTCCTTCCTGGAGGGAAATTATAGTCTGGAGTGAGGCGTGATCGGTTGCCTCATTTCGGGGAGCGCTGACCAATGCTCGGTGAGCAAGCATCCCGGGGGAGGCCATCACCCGTTAAGACCACCATGAACGCAGGCTGGGGGACACAGTCCGGGGACACGGTGGCGGTGGCGTCTTCCTCAAAGACATCCCTCACCGTGACACTGCCGACGGGAACCCCGGCCGAGTCGAGAAGCGTCAGGACACTGCCCACACGCACTCCCTGCCTGGTTCCGAGGGCAAAAGACACTTCAAAGCCCTCGTCGCTTCGGCCGATGCGATACAGTTCCGCTTTGCCCTCCCGCCTCAGGAGCTGCTCACGCCTTTGTGAACACAGATACACTATTCCGGAACAGGCAATCGCCAGAAAAAGAAACAGGGTGGCCAACCACCAGGGGGATGTGCCGATGGTGCGCTGGATGATGGACCGGGAGCACTTCAGCAGGCTGGCCGCATCCTGAAAGACCCTGACGCGGAAGGTCGCAAGCGGCTTCCCGGAGGGTTCGCCGGGAGCGCTCACAGCGAGGGTGTAGTCGCCCGTTTCGAGTGTACTGTGCGTTGTCACGGTTCCCCGCCACATGAGGCCCCCGAGCCAGAAGCCGGTGTGGATCCGGTCGACTGCAAGACGGATCAGGTCTGAATCGCTGGTGACGGTCAGATCCTGAGGTTCCCTCACGCCTTCGCTCGCAGGACCGTTTACGGCGGCGGATTCCCCCGGAAGCAACCGCACTTCATGGGGGTCCTCCCCAAACCGCGAGATCAGACCGTCGAGGGCGGAAATACAGAAGAGCAGGCAGCAGAAGGCTGCTGCCGTTCCCGCGAACCTCCGACGGGCATTGATATGATCAAGCGTCATGCGAGCGCCCTCCGGCCTCGTGGAACGGTCATTCGGTGGTCTTGACCTGCGGTTCCGGAGATCGCAGCCCCTTGATGACAAAACGTGCCAGAATGAGGGTCGGAACCAGCAGGGAAAAGAACATGAGGAAGAAGATCGATGCAAAGTCGCCAGGATTCCGATTGGCAAAATAGATACTCACAGCCAGCTCAACCAGGATGATCACATCCAGAATGGCCACTCCCACCTTTTGCCGGAAATTCATCGTTCCCCCTTTTCACCAGTTCCGGACAGCCATCCCCAAACACCTTGTTCTCATGCTGACTTCATTTGAAACCATAAGGGATATTCCCGCCACCGTGTAACCGTCTCGCGGCCTGCTTGCGTGCGGCGCCGAGGGACACTCCTTTCATCTGTGCAAAATCTCGGCTCATAGCGGATTAACGTGAGAGAAGCCATCTTGTCATTCCGAGGCCAAAGGCCGAGGAATCTCGATTCTTGAGGCAATTCAACTAGATTTCTCGCTACGCTCGGAATGACACCAAGGACATGTCAGGCCTTTTCCACGCAAATCCGCGATGAGCCAAAATCCCTTGGACCGGGCCCGGCAACTCGCTAGAGAGCCAAAACCGGGAATCGCCCCCGGCATCCATCTTCGACCGCCGGGAGCAATTCGCTGCACACCACGCTTTGCTCTTTGCAGGGCTCTCACCCTATTTCTTATAGATATCCGTCTTGGTGACGTTCATGCACCGCTGGGCCACCCCCTCCTTATGATAGTAAACCCGGATCTCGTCTCCCGCATCCCAGGTACTCTCGGGCAGGTTGAAGTACTCGTCCGGGAGGGTGAACGTGTCCAGGATTTTCTGCCGTTCGGAATAGATGGTAATGGTCTTCTTTTCCTTGTCCACTATCGGAAATTTCCGGGCCTTCTTCTCTGCCGCATCGTAGACCAGGGGATCGGTTTTAGCCACGTTTTCCTTCTGGTCGATCAGAGTGAAATCAATGGTTTTGAAGTTCTGGGTGCCAGGATCGAAAATGGTGATCTGCTTGGCCTTGACATCCAGCTTCATGCGACAGCCGGGCTTGGGCTCCTCCCCCATCTCCATGGGATCTTTGGGCAGGGCATAGGTCATAGGGGGAAGGTGGCTGTAGTCCGGATTTTTCGAGTCCATCGCCTTGTCCCGGATAATGGTGGCCGTCCACTTTTCCCTGTCAAAGCTGACCACCCGACCCTGGTCCACCTGTCCCAGTTCACCACAGCCCACCACCAGGGCCAGTGGCAGCATGATGAAAAGTGTCAACAACCAGTTATATTTTCTTGCCATATTGCTCTCCCTCTCGTTCGACGTCAAAATCTCGGAAATCCCTGCTCGAGCCCCATCAGCTTCCCATGGCTGCTTTCTTGCGACGCACCTCGTCGGCCGCCCCCTGGAACATCTTGACGGAGATATAGACCGACAGGGCCGCAACCACCCCCAGCACGAACCAGGTGGCAAGGACATCACATAGGGCGCTCGCAGAAGGCACATACATGGGAATGATCTTCAAGATGACCGAAATGGTACAGCCCACCACGGCGCAGCCGAACGCAATGCGAATGCCGTAGCCCTTGATGTACTTGGTGGCGACTGCACCGATCTGAGCACCCACGGACGCCCCCACCAACATGATGATAGCGGCCACGAGCTCGACTCGGCCCTTGTAGGTGTAGGTGGCCGCTCCGTAGAGACCCGAAATCATGACTTCAAAGAGGTCGGTGCCCACCGCGACGTGGGTCGGGCAACCGAGGATATAGATCAATGACGGCATGCGGATCAACCCGCCGCCGATCCCCAGGATCCCGGCGAGCCAGCCCGTGAGGAAGCTCACCATAATGGGAAGCCAGGCCGAGCAATAGATGCAGGCCACATTGAGGTGGACCATGGGGGGGATCTTGATCTTGTGAAAGGTCTTGTGCCATTCGAGGCCGGTCGCCAGGGCATCCAGCTCCTGGCCGGCGGCCGCGGCTTCTCGTTCCTTCCGCTTGCGCTTGGCGATATCGCTGAAGACCATCCAGGTGATGAGAAGGAGCAGGATGACGTACAACCAGCGGACAATAAAGTCCACCTTGCCGATTCGCTCGAGCCACATGATCATCTGAGCGCCCACTTCAAACCCGACAACGGTTCCGACCAGCATGATCAGGCCGAGCTTGTAGTCGACATTACCGAACTTGCCGTGACGCATGGTGGAGATGAGGGATTTCCCGGCCATGTGCGCGATGTCCGTGCCGATGGCGAAAGCCATGGGAAAACCGAGGATGTTCAGACCGGGCGTCACCATCCAGGCCCCGCCCATTCCAAAGAAGCCACCAATGATGCCCACGCCGATTCCCAGAATGATCAAGCCTGGCCAGAATATATGGACACCCGCAATAGGCATGAGAACGTAGAGCCAATCCATAAAAAACCTCCTGTTAGGTTGGGATTGAGAACGCCATGAACCATCGCGACTAGTGTTCCGCGAGATCCCGCGACTTCAAATCAATGCCGACATGAGACATGATCAGATCGGCCAGCACGCCAAAGATCACCCCAATGAGCGGGATCAGGATGATCGTCACGATCGTGAAATAGACATGGCTTTCATTGTAAAGATCTCCCCACCAGGCCATCAAGCCGCTCAGCTTGCGGGTATCGGCCACAATCACCACCGGTGCTCCACCGTCGCCACCAGCAGCCAGGGCCGTCCCCGGAACCAGCAGGGCAAGCAGGGTTCCCAACCCAAACAGTTTTGTCCACAACTGATGCATCATTGCTAACCTCCCTTGTTTAAGATTTGAATTAAAAACGCAACCATGAAATCCCATGGCAACAGACTTTATCGATCATACGGGTTGCCCCGGCGCCTCCTGCACAGTATCGCCTCACCACGATCATCTGATTACGGCCACCGAACAGGGCGCATTGGCAACTACCTTCGCCGCCGTGCTGCCGATCAGCAACCGCCTGAAACCGCTGTGGCCAGTACTTCCCAGGAGGATGAGGTCAAATTTCCCGCTCTCTGCCTTAGTGATGATGTTGTTGGCCGGGACGTAGCCCGCCTCGAGAACCGCCTCGACCTGGATGCCTTTCTCATTAAAGAGCGCCTTAGCCTTTTTCAGAGCGGTTGCGGCCTGCGACTCCAATTTCTCCTGGACGTTCAGAGGGATCTCATCCAGGTCTTCTCGCGAAAAATAGGCGACGGAAAGCAGGGTGATCTCGGCACCCTCCTTTTCGGCCAGCTCCATAGCCCGCTTCAGAGCCTTCATCGAATGCTCCGACCCATCCGTTGCCACAAGAACCTTCATACCCAGTCTCCTTCCCCATTTACAGGACCCGCCAAACATGACCTCGTTTCGGGCTGGCAGGAGCTCTCTCCTCCAATCTCCAGGTCTTGCTCAAAGCAGGAGGAGCGAGACTTGCCCCCCTTCCAGACACTCTTGGGATTTACTGCCAACAAGACCCGGAACTTCACCGGCAGATGAACGGGAAAGACAGTGGGCAGCAGAGCGAACAGTCTTGTGGGAGCAGGAATTCGAGGTCGATCAGGCGCCTGATGGTAATCCAGGAGAGCCCGTGCGCAATTTGCATACCACACATTCTTACTACTACGATCCAGGTGCACCGCGCAAGCCCGAATCAATTGCTTCATCGCGTCTTTCAAAAAAACAGTGAAACTTTCAGGCGACAGTTCTGTCAGGCACTGGGTGACAGTTTCATGGAAGGGATGCGGGGGTCGGACGTAGAACCTCTTACATTCTCTTTACTGAACGAATCCAGTTTGAACGGCTTGAATAGGTGGCTTGAGGCTCCCATGGCGAGCGCTTGTTTGAGGCATACTCTAAACGGCTAACATCTTGACTTTTTGGAATGACTGAGAATTCAAAGCCATCCAAGATTCCAGCCGGTCGCCATACTCATAAGGAGCAAGGGTGATACACCGATCGAACGGAGCGTCATTATGGCAACGGAGGATGCCCTCTAGGCTGAAGATCTCATCCCCGTCACAGCCTTTCCTGCCACCGGTGCCCTCACCCCCCTCCCGGTTACTACGGCCAACGACTTCTTCTTCACCATGCCTCTCAAAGAGGCCAAGGATCGCCTGCTGGACGAATTTCAGACCCAGTATATCGCCAGAGCCCTGGCACGGCACAGCGGCAATGTCTCGCAAGCGGCGCGAGAGCCCGGAGTCAAACGCCAGTACCTCCACCGTCTCATGCGCGAGACCAAGCTAGATTCCAAAACCTTCAGGAAGCCTCACCCGCCTGAGTAGCCTCCGCTTTGCGCAATCGCTTGCCCCTGACCATCTTGCGCTCGTAGGCCGACTCGATTTTGGCCAGCAGTTCGTCCATGGGGCAGGGTTTGAGCAGGTATTCATAGCCGCCGAGCTTCATGATTTCCACTGCCACATCCACCGAGGCGTGACCCGTCAAGATGATCACTTCCACCTCGGGGTTGATCTTCTTCAACTCGGCAAGGGCTTCAATGCCGCTCATGCCTGGCATTTTCACATCCAGCAGGATGACATCATACGGTCGCTGCCGAAGCTCCTCGACGGCTTCCACGCCGCTTCCCACGGCCTCCGTCTCCAAGCCGTTGGCGGTGAGCAGTTTTTTGAGGGTGATCCGATACCGCTCTTCATCATCGACGATTAAGGCTCTGGCTTTCAGTGACATTGTCAGTCTTCTCCTTTAGGTGGCACAACTGGAAGATGAATGGTGAAGGTCGTTCCCTTGCCAACCTCACTGGCAGCGGTGAATCGCCCTCCGAGCTTGACAATGATGCTGTGGGAGATGGAAAGTCCCAGCCCGGTGCCCTTCCCGGGCGGTTTGGTGGTAAAGAAAGGATCGAAGATTTTCTCGAGCTGCTCTTTCGGAATGCCGCAACCGGTATCGCTGAAAGTCAGTTCGATGGAATCGGCCGTCGGCTGGCGGGTGGCAATCGCTATGGTGCCGTCGCGACCTATCGCATAAGCCGCATTGTTCAGGATATTCAACACCACCTGGCGCAGGAGGGGGGGATCGGTCGAAACCCGCGGCAGGTTCTTGTCGTAGCCTCTGATCAGCTTGATGTTATTCTGAGTCGCCTCTTTCTCGACCAGCCGGGCCATGTCCTCAATGAGACGATTCACATCGGCCGCCTGGATGAGTGGCTCTTTCTTTCTCGCAAAATCCAGGAGCTTGTGGGTGATTTCCTTGCAGCGCTCAACCTGGCTCACGATTTCGCGCAGCGAATCGCGCAGCTCGTCGGTAGCCCCCGGAGCTTGGAGATTGTCGCCTTTCAGCAGGTGCTTGATCCACTCCGTTTCCTGACCCATGATCGCCAGCGGGTTGTTGATTTCATGGGCAATCCCGGAAGAAAGTTCGCCGATGGCGGCCAGCTTCTGAGATTGGATGAGCTGCTGATCAAGATGATATTTCTGTTCATTGGCTTTAGCAACCAGACCGATCAGGTGCCGCACGACCAGGAAGGAGACCCCGGCAGCTATCAGAGCAAAGACCGCCAGCACAACTTCACCGAGCAGCGCGAGGACAACCGCCAGTCCGCCACAAAGCAGGGTGGCTGTGTGAGGGAACTGTTTCAGGACACGGAAAGCGCATTTGTGAACCATCAAATCCCCCTAATCAGCTCGCCTTCGAATCGAGGAGCTTTTTCCTATGCATCACTTTTCGCTCGTACGCCTCATGAATCTTCCCCAGGAGATCATCGATACTTGCCGGTTTCATCACGTAATCGAAGGCTCCGTACCGCATTCCTTGCACTCCGGATTCGACCGACCCGTGGCCGGTGAGCATGATCACTTCCATGAGCGGCCATTTTCTCTTCATTTCTTTCAGCGTCTCGATCCCATCCATGCCCGGCATTCGCACATCGAGGATGACGACATCAAACTGTTCCTGCTCCAAAAGCTTCAGTGCCTTTAAGCCGCTGTCGATCCCCCTGGCATCAATCTTGCGCCGGTTCAGACGCTTCACAATGGTTTCCAGAAAATCAAGTTCGTTATCGACAATCAATACATCGTGGATAGTATAGAAAGGATCAGTTGCCCGCGGCAAGCTTTCTTTTGGAGGTTCTTTACCTGCCCGTGGCGATTTTCGCCAGTGCAACGCCGTCGCGCGGAGGGCCGGGCAGAGTGCTGAGGGGCCTGGATGATTCCCGCGCCAGCGACGGAAAAAGGGTGGAGATGGTGTGCTCCCTTCATTGGGGCTTCCCGGAAGGACGTTACACAGCTCGATTCAAATAGTCCGATACTTATCCGTTCGCGCTATATACAATTGATTCACACCGTGAGCAGTATGCACATCACTCAGAGCTATCGGCGGTCTGAACGAAACCGTTCTCTAAACCCAGCTCACAAACCGTTCGAAAGGCCTTTGCATATTCCTGGGTGGTGACTTTGCGATCAAGAGGAGGAGTATGGAGGGCTTCGTGGGCTGGGAAATACTGGTGCATGAGGCTGAGCCACACCTCAGATCCGAGCTTCTCAGCCAGAAAGGCAAGGCTTTTCGATGTCCCGGCGAGATCCTCGGGAAGCACCAGATGACGCACGAGCATCCCCCGCCGGGCGAGGCCTTCTCCATCCACCGTCAACGGCCCCACCTGACGCCACATTTCCAGCAGCCCCCGGCGATTGTGGACAACATAGTCGGACCTTCCCGAGCAGCACCGGGCAGGTTCCGGATGAGCGTACTTGATATCGGGAAGGTAGATATCCACAATCCCTTCCAGCAATCGGAGTACCTTAACCCGTTCGTAACCACTGCCGTTGTGCACGATGGGCAATCGGAAGCCCTCAGGGACAGCCAGGAGCAGCGCCTGCAGCACTGCCGCCATCTGGTGGGTGGGTGTCACCAGGTTGAGGTTATGCGCTCCCTTACGCTGCAAAGCGAGCATTCCCTCCGCCAACTGTGCCACTGTCAGATAACGTCCAACCCCGAGCTGGCTGATGGGATAATTCTGGCAGAAAAGGCACTTCAGCGTACACCCGGAGAAGAAGACCGTTCCCGACCCGCACGCCCCGGAGATCGGCGGTTCCTCCCAATGATGGAGGCTGAAGGCCGCCACCTTGGGCCGCGCATCGACCCCGCAGGCCCCCAACTCTCCGGCTTGGCGGTTCACCCCACACCGCCGCGGACACAACTCGCACGAGGTGAGCAGGTCATTCAGCAACCGGGACCTCTCGGCGAGACCCCCCTGTCTGTACAGGGCGAGATAGGCTGGTTGTTTTGATTCATCCACGAAGTCACGCGAAGAAAAAGCATTGGAGAGCCTGGATTACCTGACGAACCGTTTCCATTCCAGCTTTGTCGAGCCTCCAAAACTGATGAGCAGGCCGACCGGGAAAGACGCTGTCTTGAGACAGTTCAACAACTGTCTTCGTGGATCAAATCCATTTCTCCCCATCCCAGATGCCCACCACTGTCCCCGAAGCGCTCACGTCATAGCCGCCTAAGCCGGCCACCATCCGGCGGAACGAACCGGACACGATGATATCGAGCATGACCTGGATTTTTCTATCCTCCCAGGAGCTTTCGGGAATAACCAGGTCATAGCGCTCTTCCGCAATGGGGATGAAGTCCAGCTGCAGCGCCTTCGCCGATGCATAGATCGCCATGCCGGCATCCGCCCGACCGCTGAGCACGTTGACGGCCACCGCCATATGGGTGAATTCTTCCTGATCGTAACCGCGGATGCCTTCGGACGGCAGCCTCGCCTGCTTGAGGCAATAGTCGATCAGGATGCGCGTGCCGGCACCTGCCTGGCGATTGACATAGGTCACCTCAGGACGCAGCAGGTCTTCGATCCCGCGAATGCCCTTGGGATTTCCCGGTCTCACCAGCAGCCCCTGCTGGCGCATGGCCAGTTGTACCAGGCGCAAGGGGGTCCCCTTCAAATAGCGTTCGATATAAGAGACATTGTATTCGCCGGTTTCCGTATCGAGCAGGTGCGAGCCGGCGAGGTGGGTCTGAGCGCGGCGGATGGCCATGAGCCCGCCCAGGCTGCCGACATTGCTCGAAGAGAGATGCAGTCGGCTGTCCCGGAGCTTCAGTTCGTTGGCCAGCATATCGATACTGTTGTCGTGACTGCCGATCATGATCAGGGTGTGATCGAGCTGTTCGTGAGGGCGAAGCAGGCGCACTGGCACCTTTTCCTCGAGATCGTGCCCTTCCAGTTCTTGAGGGATTTGCAGGATGCCGTCGGCGCGGGCCACGGAAGTGATGACCCCGGCGCCGCGTTGGAGCGGCATGGCGATAAGACGGCCTTGCACACGCCCCAGAATGACCCGCACAAATTCCTCCAGCCCCAATTTGGATGGCATTTTCCGTCCCAGAACGGCTTCGACCTCTGGAAATGCGGGGCACTGCGCCCCCTGGAGGGAATAGAGGAGCGGGCGGACGAATTGTTCGAAAGCCATGATCGCGGAGACCGGGTATCCCGGGACCCCAACCACGGGTTTGCCCTGGACCATACCCAGGATGGTAGGCTTACCCGGCATCATGGTCACCCCATGCACCAGGACCGTTCCCAGTTCACCAATGATAGCCGAGGTGTAGTCTTCAGAACCGGCTGAGGAGCCGGCATTGACCAGGATCACGTCCACTGGTGCCGCCACCGCCGCCACCAGCGCTCGTTTGATGCTCTCGTAATCATCAGCGATGACATCCTGGAGCAGCCCTTCTCCGCCGCATTCCCGAACCAGTCCCGCGAGCACCGTCCCGTTGAACTCAATGATCTCCCCCGGCGCCGCCGCTGCCACACGGCTGGCATCAATCAGCTCGGTCCCGGTGGGCTGAATCCAGACTCGAGGGCGCGCCACCACCGGGACTTCCAGCACCCCGCCAGCCAGCAAAGCCCCCAGGTCCGCCGGTCGAATGCGGTGCTGCTGGGGCAGCAACAGCTCACCTGCGACAATGTCTTCCCCCACCTTGCGGACATGCTGCCAGGGATAGGCCCCGGCCCGGATCTCCACCACGCCGTCGGCAACCGGTTCCACCTGCTCGATCATGATTACCGCGTCGGTATCGGAGGGCAATGCATCACCGGTATCGACTTCAAACGCTGAGCTGCCCAAGACCAGGCGCACCGGGGTGACTTCGCTCGCCGCGAAAGTCTCACGGGCTCTCACGGCGATCCCGTCCATGGCGGCACCATGGTAATGGGGCACGGTATTGCGGGCGATGGCCGGCTGGGCGAGAATCCGCCCGAGGGCACTCGTAGTCGGGATCAGCTCCACGGCACAACGACAGGATGCGGTCTTTTCCCGCCACAGCGTCCGCGCCTCGGAAAGAGTCTTCATTTGCAGATAAACGTTGCGTTCGGACCTGACGGTCATTGGTGATATCCCTATATTTTCACGCTCGGTTCGAGCATGAGTTCAGCTCTTAGCGCTGGATGCCGAAACGACCGAGGAATTCTCGCCGAAAGCGCCTGGCGGTGCGCAGGTCCACCTCCACGAGCTGCATCTGTTCGAGCTGATCCAGTTCCATCCGAACCCAGTCCTGAACATGATCCAGGCTTTTGAGCCAGCGGCGGAAATCCTCCCGGTCGAGGATCCGGGGGAGTTGAATCACAAAGCTCTTTCCGCCCTGCTGGTGGATGCGGCGGCCATGGATGAGGGCGTTGTAGTCAGCGGTGTTCACGCCCACCACCGGCATGAAATTGTCAAAGGCACGTACCAGGGCCCCGTATTTCCAGTGGCCGCGAAGAAGAGGAAAAATGGCAGGATTGAAAACAATATCCACCCCCTGATCGGCCAGCTGTCGCCCCGCCTCGGGCTGGCCCCAGAAATCGATGCAAACCGGGATGCCGATTTTCCCGAAATCGGTGGTGAAAGCCCGAAACACCCCAGCTCCTGCCGAGATTCCCAGCTGGTCCCGTTCGAGACTCCCCAGGCAACACTTGCGCTGACGTCCGAACAAGCGACCGGAACGATCGAAAAGGGTTGCGGTATTGTAGAGCTTATCGCCCTCGGCCTCCACGAGCCCCGCCACCAGGTAACAGTTGAGCTGCCGGGCCGCCATCCCCAATTCCTTTTCGCCCTGGTAGGGAAAATATTCCGGAAAACACACCACATCGAGTTCTTCTCCCCGGCATTTATCGAGCAGCGTCAAGGCATGCCCGAGGTTCCTGGGATCATCAAAGGATGGGTAGGGCTTCGGCTGAATAATGGCCACACGAATTCTATCTTTCATCTCGCTTTTCTCTCGAGGGCTTTGCGGGTGAGCTGGGCAATGTTCTTAAGGCTGAGCGGTTTCATAGCAAATTCTCTAATTCCCATAGCCTTGGCTTTCTCCTCATTGATCATCTCACTCAAGCCGGTACACAGGATGATGGGGAGGTCGGCTCGAATTTGCAGGATTTCCTGCGAAAGCTCGGCCCCGGTCATGCCGGGCATGGTCATATCAGTCATCACAAGATCGAACTGGTCAGGCTGAGCCCGGAACAATTCCAAGGCTTCGGTGCTGCTGGTCACTCCCGTGACGTGGTAGCCCAACTCTTCCAAAATGTCGCACCCTATTTCCATGAGAATCGCTTCATCGTCGACAAATAGGATGCGTTCCCTGCCCCCGACCATCGGCTCTCCCGATTCCGGACTCACTTCTGCCAGTCGCGTGATCGCGGGCAGCCAGACTTTGAAGGTTGTGCCGACGCCAGGCTCTCCTTCCACCGTAATCGAGCCATCAAACTCCTTCACAATCCCATAAACCACCGATAATCCAAGGCCGGTACCTTCTCCTTTTTCCTTGGTCGTGAAGAACGGATCGAAAATCCGGTGAATGAACTCGGGCGCAATCCCCACCCCCGTATCACTCACTGTCAGCATCACATAGGCACCGGGATTCACGCCCAGTCGCGCCTTCGTCATTTCGGGAGTGATCTCCACGTTCTGCAGTTCAATCTCCAGTACCCCCCCTTGTCCCCGCATGGCATGGGCTGCATTAGTACAAAGGTTGATCAAAATCTGGTGGATTTGCGTGGGGTCAGCTAGGACTGCGTGGACATCGGATGACGACCGGTGGCGAATCTCGATGGTCGAGGGAATGGTCGCCCGCAGCAGTTTGACGGTCTCCTTGGTGATGGAACTGATGTCGACCGGTCTCCGCTCCAGTTCCGTTACCCGACTGAAAGTCAGTATCTGGCCAACCAGATTCTTGGCGCGGTCACAGGCACTCAACACCTGGTCCAGGTAGCGATTCAGCATCGGCTGGCTATTCTTCATCTTGGTGATTTCGGTATAACCGATGATGCCCGAGAGAATATTATTGAAGTCATGGGCGATGCCGCCTGCCAGGGTGCCGATAGCTTCCATCCTCTGGGCCTGATTCAACTGCTTGGTAAGTTCGGCCTTTTCCTGCTCCGCCGCCTCGATCTGCACCAGCCGTGCCTGCAGTTCCATGGCGTAATTCTCGGCCTTATGGTAGAGAAAGTTATTTTTCAGGCCGATGGCAATTTCATTGGAGAGGGCTTCCAGAAACGCCGCCTCTTCCTTGAAATCCCGTTCCTTCAGCGAGGCTACCCCGAGCACACCGATGATCTCGCCGGCAGTGAGGAGCGGAAACGCCGCGAAAGAATGCAGGCCTGCCTTCTTGCACGTGTTTAAGGAACATCGAGGATCGTTCCGGATATCGATCGAGAAGACCGGCTGGCCCTCACTCACCGCCAGACCGCACAGGCACTCACCGAAACGCTGGGAAGGGATCTCTTCCGCCCGAAGGCCATGGGTTGTCGGCATGAGCCCCTTCAGAACCAGCTCGCCATCTTCTATCACAAAGATCAAAGCCTGATCAGGCTCGATCGACAGGGTGACATGCCTGAGAGCGGTCTGCGCGGCACTGTCGAAGCTAAGGTCAAAGCCGAAATCGCGTACCAGCTCATTCAGCACTGATAACTCGAAGGCCCGCCGCTCCAGCTTGAGTTCAGCGGCCTTCCGTTCCGAGATATCCGTGAGAACGCCCTGAATCCCGACAACTTGGTCGCCGTCGATCACGGGGATCACGGGACGGTCTGACGCCTGTAACCAAAGGAGTTCACCCGACTTTCTGCGGACCTGGAATTCTGCCTGGACGATACTGCCCCCCATGGCCTCCTGGAATTGATGCTCCACTTGCCCCAGGTGCTCGGGCACGAGAAACAGGCGGTAATCCTTCCCCACGACCTCTTCGGGCCGATATCCGGTCAAGCTCTCAATCACGGGGCTAATGTAGGTGATTATTTTATCGTCATCGACCGTGAAGAGCGCTTCGTTCTTAATCTCCACCAGTTCCCGGTATTTCTTTTCACTCTGGAAGAGCAATTCCGTCACCCTTGCCGCCCGAATGGCCTCACAGCCATAAGAAGCCAGGACTGCCCCAACCTCGAGATCCTGCTCGGTAAAGGAAGGGCCCGGTGTCCGGGACAACACGGCGATGCCGAGCGGTGAACCGGCACTGTCGACAAAAGGAAAGGCCAGGCAAGAGCCTTCCCGCATGGTTTCCCCGCCGTCGCCGTAGATGCTGTCGGCAGCTGTGATACTTGGAAAAAGGACCGGCACTTTCCCGTTCAGAGCTTTGCCGAGAAGTGAGGTTGTCGGCACCGGGAGCGGGATTGGAGCCATGTCTTGCGGCGGCCGCAGCGCATGTTTCAACACTAGATCATTGTTCTCTACCAGGAAGAGACGGCCATCTCCAGCTGCCATGTTGGAGACGAATTCAGCTAAAAGCTGGCGCCCTACCGTTTCCGTTGACGCACAGGCCATGACCGCGCGGGTAGATCGAACTACTGCCTTCAGGCGTTCGTTGAGCGCCGCCAGTTCCTGGGTGTGCGACGATACTTCAGCCTCGAGCCGTTCCTGGTAGCGACGGTTCTCCGCGCGCAGTTTCGCGCGTTCCTGGACATTTTTCACCACATGTTCGAGCGCGGCCATGTCGGCAAACGGTTTCATGACATAGTCCCAGGCGCCTTTGCGGATCGCCCCGATGGCGTCGTTGATGACTCCCGTCCTCGAAAGCACCACCACCGGAACCTCCGGCGCCTCCGCGGCCAGCGTCTGAATGATCTCGATGCCGCTGATTCCGGGTATCCCGAGATCGACCAGCACTACCTGGGGCTGCCGGTCGCGAAAAACCGCCAGCCCTTCCTGACCATTTGCCGCCTCCCAGACTTCAAAGCCCAAATCTTCGAAAAACCCGCGAATGCTCCGCCGGAAGGGTTCATCGCCATCGATCGTCAGCAGGGTGGGATACTCACTCATAATCTTTCCTTGTTTCCGGAAGGCAGCATACACCGTCAGACAGCATCCTTGGCCGCTGGCAGCCGGATGATGAACCGGGTCCCGACCCCGGAACTCGATTCCACAGCCATCATGCCTCCGTAATCCTCCGTGATGCTGAAATAGGAAACCGACAACCCAAGGCCCGTCCCGGAACCCGGTGGCTTGGTGGTAAAGAACGGCTCAAACACCCGTTTGCGGGTCGCCTCGTCCATCCCCGGTCCATTGTCTTCAATCTCCACTGTGAACCATAGCGTCATCCGGCCTAACCCGCAACATGAAACGCAGTGCCCGGCCACTACCCTCTCCGGTCCGCACCGCCTGGGCACCGTTGCGGAGGATGTTGAGAAAGACCTGCTGAATTTCACTCCCAGAAGCACTTCGTCATAGAGCTGCCGGTATTCCACCAGTGACTCCTTCAGCATCCAGGTCTCGGCAGGGCCCCGGCATTCCGGCGTGGATCAGACCGCAGGAGCACCGCATCGATCTCCTTGATCCAGGCAAGCCCCCATTCATTCTTCGAGCATGCTGCATGCCAAATGCCGATGGGTGGGTAGTCGGAGAACATCTCAGGTGATTGATTCTTTCGCTGTGGCCGGTTGGGAGGCAAAATGGATCAGGCGGGCAGAAACCAACACGACCAGGGTGGTTCAGCAGTTGGCAGCCATGATTGCCTCCTTGCTCCCGGCTATTCTCATCAATAATTCCCAGAACGAGAGCGGCGTGCGCCCCATGGGTCCTCCCGATGACTCAAAGGCCCTTGGACAGCTCCCGGGTCACGCCCGGGCCGGCCACCAAAAACGTCGTCCCAGAAGTTCTGCTACTCTTTGTTAAAAGCCACCTCAACCACGAAACCACCATTGGGGGTAGTGAACGGGATAGCAAGACGGGGTCCGTTGTGGATGTGGGAGATGGAGTGGTTTTTGCCGGAAACGATGGTCGGGATACCGCCCTGAAGAGAAATTCCATCCTCGGAAAGCCGTCGTCGCGCATCGCCGCAGATCATGTTGGTCAACTCTCCCACGGCGTCTTTCACTTCGTCATTCACTTCCGAGGCTTCGATTCCAAGAAGATTGCCGACAATGGCCATGATTGCCGATTCGCTGAAGGTCAATGCCATGGAACCCCGTGCCACGCCGGTAATGCCGATGATGGCCGAAACGTCTCCAAAAGCAGCTCCATCCTTCTTGAGAAACGGCTTGCCGGGAGTCGGCCGGATATTGGCCATGGTACTGAGGACATGCATGGTTGCAGTCAGGAACGGATTGATCAGTCGAGCATCCATAGACTTTCATCCTGAAATTAAAAAAGGAGGAGGGAGGAGACCTTCCCCATCCTCCTTCCTCCAGCCGAACATGTCAGAAGTCTGACACATCTTCCTCGAACGGAATGACCTTTTCAGGCGCGACCTTCTCCGACCTGGGTAAAGGCTTTGCCCAGCCGTATGCCTTCTTCCCCGTGGGTGCAAGACTGCGGTCAGGCGACATCGAGGAAGCCGGTTTCATCGGCTCCGGGCCACTCTTCCTCCTGCCAGCGCGCGCAATGAATCCGCCCCGGTTACTATTTTCGCCTCCTCCCACCACGGCCACCAGATCCCGCACATAGCTCTTCATCTGCTCTGCCTGCGCATTCAATTCCTCGGATGCGGCGGCCGATTCTTCGGCATTGGCGGCGTTTTGCTGGACGACCTTGTCCATCTCGGCAACCGCTTTATTCACCTGGTCAATACCCTGCGCCTGCTCATGGGAGGCGGCCGCAGTCTCACTTGCCAATTCCCCCATCTTCGTCGTGCTCGAAGCAACCAACTGGAACGCCTCGCCAACCTTGTTCACCTGATCCGTGCCCTCTTTGATTTTTTTGATCGTTCCCTCGATCAGGCTGCTCGTGTTCTTGGCCGCCTCCGCCGCCCGGATCGCCAAGTTGCGGACCTCGTCGGCCACTACCGCAAAACCGGCACCCGCCTCTCCGGCCCGCGCCGCCTCGACCGCCGCGTTCAAGGCCAGGAGATTGGTCTGAAAGGCAATTTCATCGATGGTCTTAATAATCTTCGAAGTCTCTTCACTAGCCGTCGAAATGTCCTGCATGGAGGTGGTGAGGTGCCTCATGGCCGTGTTGGACTCATCCACCAATTGCGTGATCTCCCTCATGCGGATGTTCGCCTGGTTGGCATGGTCCGCGTTCTGCTTGGTCATGGAGGCCATCTCTTCCAGCGACGATGAGGTCTCCTCTAGGGCTGCGGCCTGTTCGGAAGCCCCTTCGGCAAGGGACTGGCTGCTGGAGGAAACCTCCCCCGAAGCCGCCGCCACCTGATCGGCACCGTCACTGAGCCCTGCAACGACCCGCGCGATGGGTCGGGAAATGCTATGGGCAAAGATCACCACCACCAGAATGGTCAAAGCAAGAGAGATCCCACCCACCAGCAGGATGCCGTTGCGAATGGCATTGGCCGAAGCCAAGAATTCATCCGCTTCCTGGGTGACCGCCACGCACCAGCCGGTGAGTCCCACCGGGGCAAAGCCGGCAATCTTGGGCTCACCCTCAAATTGGTAGGCTCCCACGCCCGCCTTCCGGGACATCATCTGGCCGACAATGTCTTCCATTCCTTTGATGGCCTTGATATCCATTTCCAGTATGAATTCTTTTTTGGGATGGGCGATCGCGCGACCGTTGGCATCCGTCATGAAAGTATAGCCGGTCTTGCCCAGCTTGGTCCCGACAATCTTATCCATAAGGTAGTCGATTTTCATGTATACCGCAATGCTGCCGATGACCTGCCCGTTCTGACCAATGATAGGAGCTCCCAAAGGCACAATCGGGTTCCCGCTGAGTCTTGACTTGTACACTGCCCCAATGGTTGCTTTACCCTCTTTAGCAACCTTGAAATAGTCCTTGTCGGCAAAGCTAATACCCTTGGTTTCCCCATTGCTGCTGTCGGCAAAGCCCACTCCTGCCAGGTCGGCGACAACAATACACTCGTAGTCAGCGCCAATTTGCTTCATGACACTGCCAAGCTGCCGATTAAGTATTTGAATATCGGACTCCAGGGTCTCGGTTGTTCCCGCCGCGACCTTGGCCGCCGTCTCGACCGTGGTCTTATCCAACGCCAACCCCTTCACGATTTTCAGCTCGTCCGAAAGAGCCACCTGGACCATGTCGGCCAGCTTTTCCGCCACGACCCGCGCCTCGGAATGGGCCAGTTCAGTCACGGCGTCGGATGCCTTCATCACCGCCATAAGACCGACAACAGCCAAGGGAATCAGTACCACCAGCCCCCCCCCCACAACCAATCGCGTACCCAATGTCAGTTTCCTCATTTTCGCTCTTCTCCTCGCTTCTTTCCTTTTTCAGAATCAAGCAACATTATCCAAAAGATCGCACTCATCCTTGGTCAAAACCCGGTCAATATCGAGCAGGATCTTGACCCCGCCCGCGATTTTGGCCATACCCAAAATGTAATCCGTGCTGAGTTTCGCCCCAAAGGCGGGGGTATCCTCGATATCCGAACCTCTGATGTTCAGCACTTCCGAAACCGAATCCACCACGATGCCCGTATGAAGGCGACCGCCGGCGGTGCTGAATTCAACCACGATGATGCACGTTCGGTCCGTGTAATCGATCTCCGACATGCCGAAGCGAAGCCGCAGATCGATCACCGGGATCACTTTGCCCCGCAGATTGATGACTCCCTTAACGAATTCCGGAATCTGAGGAATGGGGGTAATCGGCATCATGCCGATGATCTCCTTGATCTTCAGAATCCCAATCCCGTACTCCTCCCCGTCCAGAAAGAAACTGAGGTACTTTCCCTCTCGGTCGGTCTTGGCTGCTCCCGACAGCCTTGTCTCTGTTGTGCCCCCCGTCATGCTTCCTCCTTCGTATTCATCATCTCCTCCCAGCCAACCCGTTCTCTTTCGGCACACCTGCGCCCATCACCACCAGCCTCTGAGGCCAAGCACCTTGGCCACTCATCCCATTGCGAATTCTGTGCCTTCCAGCCGCTTACTGCTCCCAAATCTAGCTGGACTCTATTACCCTATCGTAAGATGAGGGGAATAACTTGATATTGAAAAAAGGATTATAGATTAGTGATAACTAATAACTGAATACCAAATAAGAGTCGGTTCTCCCGACCGGCGAGGCTGTCACGCTTAATCAAAAAAGTTAAGGCTTATGGTAGTTTATGAAGTCAGTTGGGGAACTGGAGGCGTCGATGGATTTGAGGTAGGAAACCAGGTTGACCTTTTTCTGTTTCAATCCCAGTTTGGTCCGGAGGTGATACCGGTGGGTCAGCACGGTATTAACCGAAATCCCCAGGAGTGCCGCGATCTCTTTGTTGCGATGGCCGTCTTTGATGAGCACGGCGATCTGGCGCTCGGTTCGGCTGAGGCTGGCAGAGACACATTCCAGATCCCTCAGAAAGGGGGCACGGAGTTCCTCCAAATGGGCTGTCAGAACCTTCAGACAGGTCCTCTGCTGCTCATCCAGAGAACTCTTTCCCAGCTTTTCGAGGTACGGAAAAACCAACTCCTTGAGATTCGCCAGGATGATGGCGCCAAATTCCTTCTGATCTTCTTCGCGACGTTTGAGGAGCACCCTCAAGGCAGTGTTGATCTCTTCCAGCTCAAGGGATTTGGCCTCCAATTCCTGCTCTCGCTGGCGCAACATCGATTCTGCTTCCTTGCGCCAAGTAATCTCCTGGACGGTCCCTTCACAGTAGCTGGGAGCGCCCGTGGCATCCCGGACCAGGCGAACGTTGCAGGAAACCCACATCGTGCTGCCGTCACGGCGGTAGACCTGGGTCTCGAAGCCTTCGACCCTGCCTGTTTCCACCAGCAGTTCCGTGACCTGAGGGCGCGCATCCGGGTGGACATAGATCTGGCTGCCAAGGTCGGAAATTGCCGCCTTCATGTCTTCCTCCGAGGAGTAGCCAAACATCCTCAAGAACGCTGGATTCATGCTCAGATAGCGCCCTTCGGGACTCGCCTGAAAAATCCCCTCCGTGGCATGTTCAAACATGCGGCGATATTTTGCTTCCCGCTCCCGGCTTGCCGCAACTGCCTCTTGATGAAAGGCGAGTTCCTCTTCCAGGTCCGCGACCCGCTGACGCAACAGGGCCAACTCACCCCGGAGTTCCGCTTCCGACTCCTCTTCCCTGCTCATTTCCCCTATCCCGCAAATGCTCCCCAGCCAGCGTTATGGACAGTCTCCGCCGGGGGTCTTCCCAGCGTCTGCCCACAGGTGTTGCCGAGGATATCACATTTTCGGCGGCGGCCAAGGGTGTAAGCGGAGAAAACACCCTGGAGGGCTGCCGGCTTTGTTGCACCACCAACGCCAGCACCCTATCGAGGATTCACGCAAGCATGCCGCACACTCGGACTAGATCGCTCCCGGCAACTGATTTTTGCTTGACATGAAGTCGATGAGTCGTTTAATAAAGGAGCC
>JAPXSS010000021.1:0-33958 GCA_033812955.1 Syntrophobacteraceae bacterium
GGTCGAAAAGAAAGAACAGCCGGTGCGTGTACGAGGCAAACCTTTTCGGTTGGGCCGCGCCGGGTTCCGTCACATAGAGTTCCGGGATATGCTGATCGAGAGGCAGGGCGAACCTGGGACGGATATTCAAAACAATCGAGAGGGGAACGACAGTGGCTCGGGCCCAGCTGGAAAATTCATAAATACTGAAGTAGAGATGGCTTGGCAGCAGGACCAGTTCCACGGGCATCGAGGGAACCTTGTCCCAATCGTACTGGCCGAAGAGAGCCAGCCAGATCTTGGTGAACACCCGTGATGCCTCGATGCCTCCACGCCTGAGGATATACTCCTTGGCTCTTTCCATGGGCGTAGTTTTCGGGTCCTGCCCGGTGAGCTTGAGGGCAAAATAGGCCTCGATGGTGGTGCTCAGGTTCCCTTCATCACCATAGGACAGCCCCCACGAACCATCGCGGCGCTGCTGGGTGAGCAGATACTTGACCATGCCGGCGTGGTTGTCCGGAGGAATGAGCCCCAAGAGCACGTGGAGCAGGATGTATTCGCTGGTTATGGTAACATTGGATTCCAGTTCAGCCCACCAGTAGCCGTCTTCGTGCTGGGTCTTGAGGAAAAATTGGGTAGTCTTGTGAAGAGCTTCTTCCAGGCGGCGAGTCCAGGAGCTTTCGATGCTGGAGCTTCGGTGGTCAAGACTCACTGCCGTTCCATTTCCTGCCTCCGCTCTCCTTCCACGCTTCCCTGCCGTGACTCTGTCCGGAATTTCAGGTTGGGTTCTAAGCAACGGTTCCCCCTGACAGTCCAACGCGTCCTCCAATAGCTCGGCAACCACTTCCTGATTGCGCTTTGTCAAGTTCATCCAGCTAAACCATGTTTCATAAAAGGGCTTGGCCCGCTCGGTCAGGCCCGCACCCTCGGAAGGAAACAAGTGTCTCCTTAAGCTGTTACTAAATGGCCCTTGGTTTGAAGAACCGGGTTCGACCTGACCCGATGGTTCCTCCCAAAGGCAACAGGCTTTCTATATCATGTTCGAAACTTTTATCAAGAGCGCAGATAGTCCGTCAGAGGATCAGGTGCAGCGGTTCGCCGAGATCCTTGATGCACATCCGCACCCGAACGGTAATGGCATCGATGGCTGGAATGAACTGTTTGCGGATAATGACGTTTTCCTCGGCTGCCCAGACCAGTGCCACCCCGCCGTCCTGCGACAGGACGAAGGCTGCGGCCCCCGGAAGGGAGGCACAGAGGTTCAACGCAGACCGATGGCGCATGCCGAACTGTTCGATATCGCAGGAGATGGCGCAACTGCTGGAGTGGTGACGGTATTCCTGAACCTGCCAGTGGCCGGGCATCTCACAACGGATCTCGCCGCCAAAGCCTGAAATGTTGAAGGTGTTGGTCAGCACCAGGGCGCCATCGACCCCGGCCAGGCCACCGGCAAACTTTGCATTCCTCAGGTGGCGAATCCGTGCCTCATGAGTTTCCTTGCTCAGGCTGCGGATCATCTGCTGCGGCACAGCACCGCCACCCTCCCGGCTTTCGGGCGATTGACGGGCGGCCAGGTAGGACTCGGCCGATTCGGCCAGGTGATGGTCGAGTTCCATGAGATCAAGAAAGCTCTGCCTGAGCTGTTGGGGCTTGGACGAGAAGGCATACTTCAAACGGATGGCGTCCTTGGAAGCGTTCTGCCAGTCATCCGGCATGATGAGCAGGGTGCCGCCGCGCTGGAGAGCCTGAATCGCATCAACAATCCAAAAGACCGTTTCGAACCAGAGGATGATTTCGCGATCGCTCGCGGTCCATGCTTCAACCGGTTTGGGGCGCCCAACGCAAAGTGACAGCCTGGTCAGGCCCTGGATGGCGGCAGGGAGAATGCCTTCTACCGGCATCGTGCTGGTCCCGTAGTGAGACTCGATCTTGCCCGAACGCAGTTCAGCAATCAGCCAATTGCCCTGATAAGCGGCAATGCACCCCGGAGCCGAAATCCGCAAGTTCAAACCCGCCGGGAGGCTTTTCCCGGTTTCTCCCAGCAGGCGCATCCAGCGCGGCCAGTCGGCCTGGAGGTTGAGCACCCCTTTCAGCCACAGGTTCTCATCCAGGGTCCAGCTTACCCACATGGCGTCCGTATCAGGACTGGTTGCGAGTGCCAGTTTGGAGATCTCTCGGACCGTCAATCGCCGAGATTCCGTGAAAGGCCACCAATCCCCGGGAGCATCAGGCAGAGAGGAGGCACTGATCGGTTGTTCGGGCAGGCAGCAGAGATTGAAGCAGAGACGATGCCCTTCCTCGGTGGCAAGGCTTGCCAGATATGCCGTTTCCAGCAGTTGCCGAAGGAGCTTGGGGGGCGGGAGGCAGGGCGTCCGATCTCCCCAGTACTGCTGAATATGACGTGCCAGATCGCTGGGAAAGTTGTTGTCCATGTCAGCCCTCCTGGGTTGATGAATAGCGGGGTCGGCATACCGAATTCGCTTCATGGCAGGGGCAAGTTTCGCTGCTTGCGAAGGCGATCGATCAGCAGCGAAACGAAAAAGAAGAAGGCGGCGACGAGGATGATGGTCGCTCCCGAAGTCAGGTTGAACAGATAGGAAAGCCAGAGCCCGATGACGGTGAAAAGGGAGCTGAGCACGCCTGAAAAGAGCATCATTGCCCGGAGTGACCCGGAATAGCGTTCGGCAATATAGGGTGGGATAGTGAAGAGGGCAATCACGAGAATCAACCCCACAACTCGGATCACCATCACCACCACAAAAGCCGTCATCGCCAGGAGCGCAAAATACAGAGGCTTAACCGGCACTCCCGTGGCCACTGCAAATTCCTCGTCAAACGACATTGCCAAAAAGCTATTGTAGAACAGACCAACCACCGCCACTACGAGAAGGTCCACCGCCGCCATCGCCACCAGATCGGACCTGGGGACGGCAAGGATGCTGCCGAACAGGTAGCTCATCAGATCCACATTATAGCCCGTCGACAGGTCCGTCAGGATAATGCCGAGAGCCATCCCGACTGCCCATAAAACGCCTACGATGGTATCAGCCCGCTGTTTGTTTGATAAAGTGACCATTGCCATGATGCTCGAAACCACTAGAGAAAATCCCGCTGCGCCAAGCAGGGGGGGAAACCCCAGAAAGAAGGCCAGCCCAACTCCACCGTAAGCGGCATGGGCAATTCCCCCCGAAATGAAGACGATCCGATTGACCACCACCAGGGTTCCAATGATGCCGCAGGCAATGCTGGCAAGGAGCCCTGCCAGGAGCGCATGGCGCATAAACTCGAACTGAAGCGCTTCAATCATCACACCCCCCATCCCCTGGCAGCCATCACCCATCCCTACTCCGAAATCCGAAATCGAAAACCTCAACGCTCTTCGTGTTTCCGCAGCACCCGATGAGGCAGCCCATGGGCGATCAGTTCCACGGGACAGTGATACGCCATATCGATCATCTCCCGGGTGATTTCCGCCGCATCGTGAAAAAAGAGGGTCTGATTCAGGCAGGCCACCGATTTGACGTAGCTCGACAGAACACTCAGATCGTGGCTCACCACCACCACGGTCGCCCTGGTATTGAGTTCTTTCAAAAAATCGTAAAGCTCCGTCTGGAAGTCCTTATCCACACTGGCGGTTGGTTCATCCATAAACACGACCCGGGGGTTGGCGGCCAGGGCTCGGGCAATGAGCACCCGCTGGCGCTGGCCACCGGACAGCTTGCCGATCGGGCGATGACGATATTCCCACATGTTGACCTTTTGCAGGGCCTCCTTTGCGAGTCCCCGATCCTCAGTGGCATAGCGGCGGGAACGGCCGGGCTGCCCCAGTCTTCCCATCAGGGCTACATCCATTACGGAGATGGGAAAATCCTTGTTGACATTGGTGTCCTGGGGCACGTAACCGATTCGGTCCGGAGCAGCCGATGGCTCCTGTCCGAGAACTCGAATCGTCCCTCTGGTGGGCTTGAGGATTCCGAGCATGAGCTTCAGAAGCGTGGTCTTACCACTCCCGTTAGGGCCCAGGATGGCAAGAAACTCCCCCTGCTCGATGCGGAGGTTCACTTCCCGCAGGACCGGTTGCCCATCGTAGGAAAACCAGACGTCGTTGACTTCGATTGCCAAAGGTTGCACCGTTCCTCCCGGTTTCTGATAGTAGCAGAACCAGCACACTTTCGCCTTCCCTATACAAAAATATCACGCTCCCGGCAATTCCCGCTCGCAAACTCCCCCGGGTTTGGGGTTTCTGTGGGCTGCTGCCACTTTCAATTTGATGTCCATTGAGCTATATTACTGTCTTTATTCAGCTCGCCGGATACGCTGGAGACTTACATGAAGGTGATGTGCCGCTGGGAGGGAAAGAGGGTCTGTCGGCTGCTTTCCGTTATTGTTTTGTGGTTTGGAATGGCTGCTTCTGCAATCGGAGAGGAAATCCCGGTTCTGGGGCTGGATGAAATGATTCGGATGGCGCTGGAGAAGAGCCCTGAGATGCAAGAGGCGGAACAGGATATCGTCGCGGCTGAGAGCGACCTGGCGCAGGCCAGAGCCGGCCAATGGGCTCAGCTGGAGGTGGTCGGGGTAACCGGTCCGGCCCGGAACGCCGATCTGCCGATGGTGCTTGTGACGCAACCCCTGGGAGGCGGCCAGTATCTGGGGCAGCTCCAGGACCGTGATCATGATTCGGTGAATATTTTCGGATTGTTAGATTTTGCCGTCATCCAGCCGCTCTATACCTTCGGCAAGATCTCACACCGCCAGGATGCGGCCGCCTCGGGAGTAGGCGCTCAGAAAGCTGCCAGGGATAAACGGCGCGCAGAGGTGATTCTCAATGTCAAGGAACTCTACTATGGCACCATCGTTGCGAGTCAGGGGATCGGAGCAGCCGACGACGCCGAGTGCTTCATCAAGGATGCCCGCCAGCGGATTCAACGGATGCTGCAGGTGGGTTCCCCTAACGTCAGCGAAGTGGATCTCCACCGGCTCGAAACTTTTGAATCCGAGGTTCTGCAGTTCAAGGCCAAAGCGGAAGGCGGTGCCCGTCTAGCCTATCTGGCACTCAAAAAGAGTATTGGGCTGCGTGAGGGACAGGAATTTCGCCTGGACCGCAAAGAACTGCCTACCGACATGCGGGAGCTTGCGGGGCAGGAAGAATATGTACAGAAGGCTCTGGAGAACCGGCCGGAGTTGGAAAGCCTGAAGAAGGGTATTGAGGCACGGAAGGCACTGGTGGATGCGGCTCGCGCCGATCTTTATCCTTCCTTTTTTCTTGCGGCGATCGGCTCCTTTGCGGTAGCGCCGGGACGGGAGAGGATGGCCAACTCCTATTTTCGGGATGAATTCAACCATGCGGAAGCGGGCCTTGTCCTGGGTACGAGCTGGCATTTCGACTTGGGGGTCGGTACCGGCAAGGTCAAGAAGGCGAAGGCGGAATATCAGAAGATGGTTCATACCCGGGAATACGCTGAACGCAATATTCCCCTGGAAGTGGCCAAGTACTATCAGGACGCCATGGAATATCGGAACGGCATTCGGGCCTACGGTAAGGGGATGACAGCGGCGCGCAAATGGATTGTGGCGGCTTTCTCCGACTTCGATATCGGCCTCGGCACTGCCAAAGATATGTTCGATGCCATTGATCGCTACGGCAAGAATCGGGGCGAGTATCTGGTGGCTCTCTATAATTATCATATCGCCCTTGCCAGGTTGAGCTATGCTGTTGGTGAGCGCTGGACAGAAGCATCTGATCCGATTGCGAGGAAGCCCTGAGGCTGATGCCCTCCGATGGCGCCGAGAAGTTGGGTGGGTGGTCAGATTCGATCGGCGGAAAGTGGATGGGACATGCTCTTGAAGAAGGCGGACAGCATGAAGCGAATGGTTGGTGTAACAGGCTTGATCTTGTTATTGATCGTCTGCGGGTTTGAGAATATGGCCTTCGCGGCGGATGGAACCGCCACCGTAAAGGCGGTTTTGGACAAAGCCATGGCGATTCAAACGCGGCCGGATCTGAAAGGTGAGACGCACGTCAAGGAACGGAGCCGTCTCATCCGTGAGCTCATCTCGGAGAGTTTCTGGGCCGAAGAAATGGCTCGGGCATCGCTCAAGGAAACCTGGGGTAAGCTTTCCGCCGCTCACCGCACCGAATTTCAGAAGCTCTTCACCGGCCTGTTTCAGGATTCCTATACCCGGATGGTCTTGAATTTCCTGCAGCAGGAAACGGTGGAGTATCTGCAGGAATCTCCCGAAGAGGCAGGGGTGAAGGTTACGACTACCATCCTGCGGGCCAACGAGCACATACCGGTTGATTATCATCTGACCCGGAAGTCCAGCCGCTGGCTCATCACGGATGTTGACATCGATGGCGTGAGCATTGTCGAGAACTACCACAGCTCCTTCCGACGAGTGATCCAGACCAGCTCGTTCGACAATCTGTTGCAGAAGCTTCGCCTGCAAAGCCAGGCCGTTCAAGAGGAGCGTAGCTGATCGTGCCGGCAGTGAAGTGGCAGGCTGCAGGACGTCCGTTTCACTCGGGCTTCATTTTACCGCCATGGAGGAGGCGGTAGCTCCTCCCCCGCCATTCCACCCTCCTTCCCACCTGACCCAGGGTCCAGAAGATGAAACCGAAGAGGTCGCGCAGCGGCAAGAGCCAGAAGAGTCTTGCCAGCAGTCGGTCGTTGAGTTTCCGGATTGCCACATAATAGGCCACGGCCGAGCGGCCGAGCAGCACTGCGGTGAAGAGCGCCACGGTCATGGCAGAGCCCTCACTGGCAAGGACCAGCAGCAGGGCCAGGATGGTTCCGTGGGTTATGAACGCTCCCCGATGGCCCCAGGGACGACAGGCCCTGATCCCGCGAGCCCAGCGAAGCTGGTGTTTCATCATGCTTCTGAAGGTGGTTGGCGGCAGGATGATTTCGACCACCTGGGGTGAAAGCCGAACCTCGAAACCGGCCCGGTGCATCAGCTGGCCAAGCATGAAATCATCTGCCAGGTAATCGGCAACCGCATGAAAGCCCCCTATGGCCTGGAGGTTGGCCCTGGTGGTGGCGATGGTTGCTCCCAGAGCGAAGGAGATTCCTTCGAGCAGCCACGCCACCAGGACGCCCGGGGCAAATTCAGCGGTAATGCCCAGTGCCTCGATCTTCGCGGCCAGGTTGGAGGCCTTCCCCGCTCGATAGAGGCAGGTAACCAGGCCGGTCTCGTCCGTGGCCAGTTCCGACACAACGGCGGTGAGATAGTCTCGATTGACCCGAATATCGCTGTCCACCAGGACCAGCACCTCATGGCGGGCCTTGGTGAGCATGTTCTGGAGGTTGTTCACCTTGGGATTGCTGCCGATAGTCCCGCTATCGACGACCAAAGTGATCTCGTTTTCCGGGAAATCAGCCATGAGCCGGCGGATCACGGGAATGGAAGAGTCTTCGGCGTGGTTCACTCCGAAGACGAGTTGATATTCGGGATAGTCCTGGCGGCAGAAGGAAACATAGTTGTCATAGGCCTCAAAATCCTTGCCGGAAAGCGGGATCAGGATGGATACAGGCGGCAGCCGGGGGGGGCGGTCGGCGGGGGGCCTGGCAAAGAACCGGCGAGCGGCCACGAGCCCGGCAAGATAGAAGCCGATTGAGCCGAGGCAGGCGAACGTGAGCAGGACCGTTAGCATGCCCTGCCGGCCAGTTCGAAGTAATTGGTCAGTTCGATCCCGGGGTCTTGCAGACGTTCCTGGAGAGCACGGCTGGTGAGTGCGGAGAACTCACTCATCTGCTGTCGGTCACCCCGGGAATGGCCCGCCCCTTGGGCAAGCGCGGGGTGAAAATAGATCTCATTGGTTGCGGCTGACAGCTGATCGAGAACGAAAAGAATATAGTCAAGGCTCATTGCGCCGCTCATGAAATGCCCGTAGACCCTTTCCGGGAAAAAGAATCCGCGAGCCGTAAGGTCTTTTTTCATCCGGCGGGTCAAGCCTCGAAAGACCGCCGCCATCACCGCTCTTGCGGCCAGACCCTTTTTCTGAAAGCGAACCGCCAGTCGCAAGTCATCCCGGGGGACGCGCATGGTGTTCACCCTGCAGCTTTCGGCAAGGTCCAGCGCGGCCACAAAGATCACCGGATGGACGTGCATGTGAAGATGACTGTCCACGTGGGAGAGCTTGAGGCCGGTGGCATGGAAGCGTTCAAATTGCGCCGCAAGCTCGCGTACCAGCTGTTTGCGGGCCGCTTTCGAGCAGTAATACCTGAGCCCGGCATAGGTCGGGTTGTCCGGGAAATGGCCTTTCCGGTCCACCAGGAGGGGGATTTCGCCGGGAGGAAGGGCAGCTTTGCCCTGGACGGTCACGAGGTGGAGACCGACGGCGAGATCCTGGTATTTCCGGGCCAGCCGCACGGCGTCGTCGCAGGCTTCCCCGGTTACCATCAGGCTGCAGCTGGTCAGGGTTCCTGCTCTAAAGGCGCCAATGACGCCGTCGTTGACCTCCCGGGACGTTCCAAAATCGTCCCCGTTGATGATGAGCTTCACTCGCGGTCCCACGCCCCCTTCCCGCCTTTCTCATCCGACATCCGAAAACCCCGTCTACCCCGTTTTGGCTCTGGAGAACTTCCGTCTCCTGGCCCGCAACTGGAGGTATTCCCTGGCTTCGTGAAAGAGCCTGATACGTTCGTTATGGTCGAACAACGCCCGGCGCAGGATGCGGTAGATGATCCGGGGGCGGAAATAGTAGCGCCCATAAAAGTATTCGACCGCCTCGACAATCTCCTGCCGGGATAGCCCCGGATAGTGGAGATTGGGAAGCTGATGACCCAGTTCATCGGCCATGTCATCATCGGTCAGGTAGCCTTTGCTTCGGACATAGGCTTCGAAGGCGGTTCCGGGGTATGGGTGGGCAATGGAGACCTGGATGGTTTCGCAGTCCAGTTCTTCTGCAAAGCGGATGGTCCGCATGATGGTCTCGGGGGTCTCGCCGGGCAGGCCGATGATGAAGTCCCCATGAACATGGATTCCCAGCTGGCGGCAGTGCCTCATGAAGGTGAGCGCCTGCTGTACGGTGGCGCCCTTCTTGATATTCTTGAGAATAGTCGGGTCACCCGACTCGAATCCCACGATGAGCAGCCGACAACCCGCCTCCTTCATGGCCTTGAGCATCTCGAAGTCGGCGTGCACCCGGCAGGTGCAGGACCAGGTAAACTTGAGCGGTTGCATATGGCGGCACAGATCGAGCGTTCGAGCTTTGCCCCAGGCGAAAGTGTCATCGTCAAAGAATATTTCCCGGACCTGGGGGAAGAGTTCGAACGCCCGTTCGAGTTCCGCCACCACGTTCTGGCTGCTCCGGGTGCGCCACTTGTGGCTGCCGAAGGTCTGAGGCCACAGGCAATAGGTGCAGAAAGCCGGACACCCGCGCGAGGTGTAGAAGGCAACGAAGGGGTGACGCAAAAACGGCACATTATAGCGGGTTATGTCGAGATCGCGCCGGTAGATGTCCACCGCAAACGGCAGTGAATCGAGGTCGGTCAGGAGCGGACGGTCGGCGTTGTGAACCACCTGCCCGTTACGCCGGTAGGAGACCCCGAGGATGTCTTCCAGCTTCTTGCCCGATGCGAATTCGGTAACGGTGTAGTCGAATTCCCGGCGCGCGACAAAGTCGATTGCGGAGGAGGCCATGAGGGATTCCTCCGGCAGGACCGAAACCGGAGGGCCGACAAATGCGATCTTAAGCTGGGGGTGGCTGTCCTTCATGCGTTCGGCAAGCAGGACGTCATTCCGGAAGCCGGGGGTGCTGGTAAAGATCACCGCAAAGTCATAGTCACGGGCAATTCGGATGGTCTCTTCCGGAGTTATCCCGTGAGAAGGAGCGTCCAGTAGGCGGCTCTCTCTGATCAGCCCGGCAGGGTAGGACAACCACACCGGGTACCAGAAGGAAGTGATTTCGCGGCGTGCCGGCCAGCGAGAACCGGCTCCTCCGTCAAACTTTTCGAAGGAAGGTGGATTCAACAACAGGGTCTTCATTCAATCTCCCCGGCGACAAAACAACCGCCAAGACCCATCCGGCAAGCACTATTCCGGAACAAACCTTTAGCAGTCGAGCTGGTCAGGGGGTTCTTTTCTCCCTTATCCACGCGACTCGGTTTGGGTTCCGGAGTCTTTCGTTCGTAGCAGCTCGCCTCTTGCTCAATGAAGCTCGTGGCGCTGAACTTTACGGCATTACCCTTGGGTGTATTCTTCAACCTCGGCACTGTTATGCTGCAAGATCATACGGATCTTGTTATTGTCCTTAGTCCTTGAAGGACCATTTCCAGGCAATGAAGGTCCGAAAAGCGTCCCCCCCCCGGTACTGGTCCGGTTCCCCAAACTTCTACGCCCAGCGATGTTCAGCGTTCTCTGACACTTGCATTGTCCTTCAGATGCTTCTTGGTATACCAGTGGCGGAACCGGCTTTCCAATTTGTTCTTGTAGATGAAGACGAGAACAATGACGACGGCTCCGATCGCCACCAGGGAGTAGAACATGTCATAGCGGTGAAGCCTGAGGAAGTTCCCCTGGAGGGTCAGCAGGAGGGTCCCCAGCAGGCGCCCGACGCCGCCGATCACGAGGAACTCCGGTACCGTGAGGTGGCCCAACCCGAGGACATAGCAGAGTGCATCCTTGGGAAATCCGGGGATGAGAAAAAGCAGAAAAATGATGAACACGCCCTTGTGATGAAGGAGATAGTCGAACCGTTCCATGATGGAGGGAGCGACAAATCGCTCAGCAAAAGGCCTGCCGAGATATCTGGCGAGGAGAAAGGCCATGAGTGAGCCGATGGTCAGGCCGATCGTCGAAAGGATGGTGCCGAGGTATGGGCCGTACAGGTAGCCCCCCAGGATCCCGGTTGCCTCACCGGGAATGGGGGCTGCCACGACCTGGAATGCCTGCAACATCACAAAAACCACCGCCGACCAGGGTCCAAGGGATTCCAGAAAAGCCTCCAGCTTCTTTTTATGGAGAAAGAGCCGGATGAACTCCATTTCGTAAGCCAGGAAGGAAATGCCGCCGATGAAGGCCAGCAGGAAAGCCAGCTTGACCCAGATGTGATTCTTATGGTTCGTGTTAATGGCCGTGGACCCCTTTTCTCCCGTGCTGGTGCTGACGTTCCGGACCGAGTACACCCCCCTCGATGATTACACCACCTCAGCGGCTTCATCATCCTGGCGCGCGCTCGACCGACAGTATCACCCGGCAACTCGGAAGTCTGGTCTGAAGATCGCGGTATATATAATACATCCGCTGCATCTTGCCTAGCGTCAAGGAACAGAAGCTGAGAGGATGATGTTCCGGCAACGCCTGCAGGTTCTTTCGGCTCATCGCGGATTAACGTGAGAGAAGCCATCTTGTCATTCCGAGGCCAAGGGCCGAGGAATCTCGATTCTTGAGGCAATTCAACTAGATTCCTCGCTACGCTCTGAATGACACCAAGGACATGACAGGCCTTCTCCAGGCAAATTCGTGATGAGCCGTTCTTTCTAACGTTCGGGTGGAAGAGAGCCCATCACACTGTTCACGAACTCCGAGCGGGCGTCGGGGTCCTCAATGACGAGATCCACAATCTCATCCAGTTGATCCATCACCTGTCTGACGGCAGCGTCCCGCCGCTTGGCGTCGGTCTCATCCCGTGCCTGCAACTGAAGCCAGGTGACGCGTGTAAAGAGCAGGGCCAGGTCCGAAAGGGCACGCGAGAAGGCTGCGGCCTGCTGGGTTGTCTGTTCAATTTTGAGGCCTTGTTCTTTGAGCGCAAAGTCCTCCTTCTTCATCCGCTCTTCAGCTTTTTTGAGACTTTCCAGGAGAGCTTCGGCATACTTGAGCCCGGCATCGATCTTTTCACTGGTCCCGTTCAAGTCCGCAATGAGCGCCTTTAGGGCCTGGCGGTGGTGGTCGGCCTCTTTCTGCAGGTCGTCCCGGGCTTGATCCTTGATCCAGTTGACCTGGCCCCGGAAAAGGGAAAGGCCAGGAATCTCCCATTTGGCATTTCGCAGCAAATCATAATTGGCAATGGCGAGGCCGGTGACGAGTGAAAAGACCAGGAGCACAACGGTTAAGACTGTGGTAAGCTGCTTCCTGAGCGTGAGATAGAGGGTGAACCCCACCATGGCCAGAAAAATCAGCAGCGCTATGCTTTCTTTTATCATCATGCCTCATCCCTGTGGTGGTGCGCTCATCAACCCGGCTGGCGCTGCGTCCTTGCGAAAGCCGGAGGGGATTGCTGCTGGTCGCCAACGGCACATACCAGTAACGCTTTGATTCAGCCTTTTCAAGGACAAACATTGACCGACTCCCGCAGGTGACACGTGACCGCCACGCGTTACCGGCAGCCCACCCGGAAGTGAAGGAGTATGACAATGCCTGAACCGGTGAGTCATGACCGTTCGGGTTCCGCAGTCCCGGCGGAACACCGGGTTCCGGATTCGCAACCCGGCCCGGACACCTGCTCTTGCCCCCAGGGGGTAGCCGGGAATCAGCACTCGGGTATAGCCCAAGTCTCCAAGGAGTCCCGGAACCGTACGACCCCCGGCATTTCCAAGCCTCCGTGGTTGAAGGTCTCCCTGCCGTCCGGCAGGACCTATCATCGTCTCAAGGCCCTGATGCGGGGTAGAGGGCTCCACACGGTATGCGAAGAGGCGCTCTGCCCCAACATGGCCGAATGCTGGGGGTGTGGCACCGCCACCTTCCTGATTCTCGGCAGCATCTGCACCCGCTGTTGTGGCTTTTGTGCCGTGAAAAGCGACCGCCAGCCCGAGGGCCCGGCAGAGATGGAGGAAGCGACGAGAATCGCCGAGGCTGCCGCTGCCTTGGGTCTCAGGCATGCGGTAATCACTTCGGTCACCCGGGATGATCTCCCGGACGGTGGCGCCACCCTTTTTGCCGCCACCATCAGCCGCATTCGTCAACAGGTTCCCGGCTGTACCGTCGAGGTGCTGATTCCCGACTTTCTGGGCAACCCGGCCGACCTGAGGACCGTTACCAATGCCGGTCCCGAGATTCTCGGCCACAACCTGGAAACCGTTCCTCGGCTGTATCCTAAGGCCAGACCCCAAGCTGACTTTGTGCGGTCGCTCCGCCTGCTGCAGGCCGCCAAGGAACAGGCCCCGGGGATGCTCACAAAGTCCGGCATCATGGTAGGGCTGGGCGAGAGCACCGACGAATTGCTCTCGGTTTTTGACGATTTGCGGCAGGTGGGCTGCAACATTTTGACGATCGGGCAGTATCTTCGTCCAACCCGCCGGCACCTGCCGGTGGTCCGGTACTACCATCCGGATGAATTCACTGCTCTCAAGGATGCCGGGTATGCCGCCGGCTTTCGCTGGGTGGAAGCCGCGCCCCTGGTCCGAAGCTCCTACCACGCCGACCGGCAGGCTCGCGCCCTGAGCGGCTGACTCAACGGTGACCGAGCGGCCCGGTAGGATCGAAAGGAGGGCCTTTATCGCCCAGAGCCGCTTCTGCCGGACCAGTCCCGCCAGCAGTGAATGATCATCCCCCGAAGTAACCCCGCAAGGTCACAGCCAGGCTTTCGGGGGGTGTCAGAATGATTTCGGTGCCCAGAAGTTTTTGCAGAAAGTAGTCGTCCGCCCGATAGTTCTCGTGAAGATTCTGGCGGGAGATGATGCGCAGGAAACAACGAAAGCTGTCATCGCGACTGCTGAGCGGACCTGAGTAGAGGGTGAAGTTGTAGCTCGAGAAGCCCATGGCGCCGTATCCCCGCAGCACCGCCGTGAACCCCTCGGCCAGCGCCGAGAGGTCCTGCTCTCCCAGTTCAAGGAGGTTCCTTCCCCCGGGGAGGATTCCCAGGATCTCGTTGCTCCCTCGAGGAGCATAGCTGGCAATCCAGGTTACCGCCCCCGTCCTGGCGATGGTCCGAAGACGGGTGAGCTCTTCCATTTCCATCAGATCTGTCCAGTAGCAGGTGCCGTGTTCCTCGTAATAGCGAGCGCTGAGGGTCAGCAATTCCTCGAGATGAGAAAAGGGAACATCGCTGCCGAGCACCTGGAAATGAGGGTGCATGATGCTGGCGCCGCCGGGAGCAAGGTAATTCCCATTAAGGGTCACAAACTGGATCCCAGGATCAGCACCAACAAGATGTCCGACAAAGTCCCGGAAAACGTGAAACGCCTGCTCGATGGGCTGACGCGAAAATGCCTCGAGCGGAAGGTAATGCTTCAAACCCACCCGAATCACCGCGTGCACCTGGGAAAGGGGGAATAAATTGGGGAACAGGACCGCTTCGCCCAGTTCCATACGTCCACCGGGCACCAGCTCGTTTGGGTAGGTTGGAGTGGTTTGCTTCCAGCGGTCTTGGCAGAGAAAGCAGCCGGGCTCGGTCTCCCGGGCCAGGCGCTCGATCAGGGCCGGGTCTGGAGGGGGAAACAGGATTTTTACCTTATCTTTAAGGCCCGTGTTGTAGACGCTCTGTCGACCCGAAAGCGGGTCCTTTCGAATCTCCAGCTCCTGGGTGTCCAGTTCGCCGCCCAGCATGGGATTGTGAAAGGAACACTGCTGAAAATGCTGTTCGAAGCGGATTTTCTTGGCGACCATCGCTTACTCCCCAATGCCCATTCAGTAAAGGACTATTCCGACACCTCGCATCTGGATCAATCAGGTCCTGCCCCCTGCCCCGGTCGATGGTAGCGGCAGAGAGCACGGCGATTGCGGCCCCCGGCCCGAGACGATGACAGAAGAAATCTACCACATTATTACTCACGTCGGTGTGCAAAAAATGGTTTCACAACCTTATGAAGGTCATGTCGTTCAAGTGAAGCAGGCAGTTGACCGCCTTGGCAGGATCTGCTAGGCAATGATCATCCGAGCGTAAGCTTTCTGTCACCCTGTCACCTGAATGAGCTGACGGAGGAAGTCGACGATGGTCCGACGCATCGAGGTCTTTCCGGAACTCAGATTCCCTCAGTGGATTCCCGAAGGGATCGACTGGCAAATCCAAAACGAACCGGATGGCACGCCACTGGCGCTGGTACCGGGAGGAATCTTTCTGGCGGGAGGGCCGGGAGCGGATGAAGGGGGCGGTGAGCCGTTTCCAGTGGAGCTGCCACCGTTTTATCTGGCCTTACACCCGGTGACCAACGCCCAGTACCTGCGCTTTGTGGAAGCGACGGATCATCGTCCGCCGGAGCCACCCAAAGGATCTCCCGTATGGCAGGGGCGACGGTTCTTGCCGGAGTTTGCCGACCACCCCGTAGTGTATGTGACCTGGCAGGATGCCCGGGCCTATTGCCGTTGGGCGGGGGTGAGGCTGCCCTCGGAGTTGGAATGGGAGAAAGGGGCGCGGGGGGTGGATGGACGGCATTATCCCTGGGGAGACGCGTGGCATGAAGCCAACTGCCGCAATGCTAGAAATCGAGGTAGTGAGACGACCTGCGGGGTGTGGGAGTTTCCCGACGGCCGTAGCGTGTGGGGCCACTACCAGATGGCCGGAAACGTCTGGGAGTGGTGTGATGACTGGTATGATAGGGAAGCTTATGAGCGATACCGGGCCAGCGGCCTGCAACCGCCGGCGACTGGCAAATCCCGGGTGGTGCGGGGGAGTTCGTGGGTGCTGGACCGCAAGGATTATTTCCGATGTGCCTGCCGCAGTCGCAGGCGGGACATTCGCAGCGGCAGTTACGGCTTCCGCGTCGCGAAAACCCCTGCCCCTTAGAATTGCACCCCCTCACCCCCCCCTGTCGATCCTGCCTTCTCAGGTCGTGGGTACCCCGGCAAATCCTCGAATCTGCCGGGTCACCTCGGGGGCAAGTCCCAGCCCATCTGCCAGTTGTTCCAGATAGGCCTTTTCCGCCGGGGTGTCGACCTCGATGGCAAGCAATGAGGCCGCGTAGATCTGCACCGCAACGTCCTGATGCTCCCGACCGGCAGCGATCAGTTGCTCCGTTTCCATTTGAGAGGAATTCGGATCTTCTATCCGACAAATTCCGCCTTGCCCCCGAAGAGCTTTTTCCCAATGTCTTTCACAAAATCGAAAAGTCCCATGGCAATCCTCCTGGTCAGTGATGGATTATTCGGAAAAGCCGACCGAGCACCTGTTTTCCGAAACGCTCTGAGTAGGTCTTGCCGCTCCTCATCCGATCCGACCATGCATGAGTCGGCCCTCCTTGCCTCGATGCGGATGAGGTTAAGATAAGCGTTGACTGAACCTCAATCTGACGGTAATCCCCGGAATCCCTCAGGCCTGTCCTGGCAGTCATTGCCACCAAGTGACGGGGGCGCCAAAGCCAAGAAGAAGATCAGTCGGTCCCATGCCGGGATCGAGCTCCGCTGAGAAGATGAGAAGCCGGTTCAGGCCTGGCAATCAGTACATGTTATGGTCGAAACCATGTTGAATTAATCTAAACAATTTGCACCGTATCGGGAACGGTTTTTCCGGCGAGACTGATCAATTCAGAGTTTGCTGTGCGTATCGGTCAGGAAGGAGCCTTGCCTGCGAACCAGCCGGAGGGAGCGCCTTCAACAGGTTTCTCTTGCTTCCAGATGTTTAGTTGACTAGTGTCGATCCGGTTGCGGAAGGCTGGTCGGTCGGTCGGCCGAAACAGTCAGTGACGTCACTTGAGCGGAGTCCAGCCGACACTGGGACTTCCACGAAAGCAAGGTTGCCATGAGACGAGAAATTTTGCGGTATTTATGGCCCTACCGGGTTCCTTTCACGATTGCACTGCTTCAGGTTTTCGTGATCAGTGCCTGTGAAATCCTGAAGCCGTGGCCCTTGAAAATTGTCATCGACAATGTACTGAGCGGCAAACCCATACCCTGGAATTTTGCCGCGCCTTATTCCAAGGAAATGCTCCTCCTGCTTTCCTGCGTCAGCCTGGTGCTGATTTACCTGTTCCTGGGGGGGTTGACGGTTCTCAACAACTACACCACGATCAAGATCGGCCAGCGGATGGTGAACGATTTCAGGAGTGATCTCTACAGTCATCTCCAGCGCCTCTCTCTGGCCTTCCACAGCAGAAGACAGGTGGGTGATCTGCTGTATCGCATCACGGCGGATACCTACTCCATTCAAGCCATCACCATGAATGGGGTTTTCCCCGTTCTGACGGCAGTCACCTTTCTTGGCATGATGTTTTTCGTCATGGTCCGCATGGACTGGCTCCTGACGCTGCTGGCCCTCAGCATCTGCCCGGTCCTGATTGTTGTCATTTCCCTCATGAGCAAGCATATCACGGCAGCGGCCACCTATTTCCGGGAGCGGGAGAGCGAAGTCTATTCAGTGGTGCAGCGGGCCATCTCGGCGATCCGGATCATTCAGGCCTTCACCAAGGAGGAAGAAGAACACCGGAAGTTCATGACGGCCAGCGTCGAGAGTCTGGACGCGAGCCTGCGCCTGTTCACTCTTCAGACCTTCTACTCTGGGGTGGTGAACGGGGTCATGGCCATCGGAACGGCGCTGGTCATCTACATTGGCGCTGTACATGCGCTTTCCGGTACCCTCAGTGTCGGCGACATCGTGGTGTTCACGGCCTACCTGGCCTCCCTCTATGCCCCGATCAACACTCTCAGCCAGACCTGGGGGGTCATTCAGTCGGCCAAGGTCGGGGTTCAGCGGGTGTTCGAAATCCTTGACATAGAAAGGGACATGAAGGACGGCAAACGGTACTTCTCCGACCAAGGGGCGAAGGGAGAGATCCTGCTGGAGGGGGTTTCCTTTCAATATCTGGAAGATCAGCCGGTCCTGAAAAACATTTCGGTCCACATCGAACCCGGTCAAAAAGTGGCCATTGTTGGCCCGACAGGAGTTGGTAAATCGACCCTGGTGAGTCTCGTTCCCCGCTTTTACGATCCCATCGAGGGCAGGGTCCTGCTCGACGGGGTCGACGTTCGTGACTATCAGCTCAAATCGCTTCGGGAACAGATCTCCATGGTGCTGCAGCCGCCTCTGGTGTTTCCCATCACCGTCCGGGAAAACATCGCCTACGGGCGGCCCGGAGCGAGCGACGATGAGATCATCAAAGCGGCCCAACTGGCCTGCATTCACGATTCGATCATGAAGCTGCCCAAGGGCTACGATACCCTGGTGGGGGAGCAGGGGGCCACCCTGTCGGAGGGGGAAAGGCAACGGATCACTATCGCCCGTGCCATCCTGCGGGATGCTCCCATCCTGATCCTCGATGAACCGACCTCGTCGGTGGATGCCGAAACCGAATCCGCCATCATGGAGGGGCTGAATCGGCTCATGGTGGGGCGCACGACCTTCATCATCGCCCATCGGCTGTCGACGGTGCGGGAAGCAGACAAGATCCTGGTGCTGCGTGCCGGGGAGATCATTGAGGAGGGGAGTTTCGCGGAACTGGTCCACGCCGGCGGGTCCTTCGCGTCCCTCTACCGCACGCAATTCGGTCTTGTGGAATAAGGCCTGCCGGGATTGAGATGGCAATTTGGGGGGGACCGGGAGATGATGATGATCCTCCGGAGAGCCAGCCCGGGGCCTCCGGAGGAGTTATCGATTATTGTCGGGGACCGACTTCGCTACTTCCACAAGAAGTCCAGAACGCCCTTCTGCCAGAGCAGCACCACGACTGCCGCCACCACCGCCAGGACCAGGTACAGCTTCCAGGGCCGCTCCTTCTCGGCAAAAGGATCCGCCAGCGACGACTGGGCTCCCTGGGGAAGCTTTGCCAAGGCGGTGAGCGTCTTACCGAAGGGGATGTTGACGATGGCCCGAGTGTTCACCGCCCACCCGTTGGCGTCGAGCATGGGGGCGAGGTTGCGTTGGCGCAGTTTGAAATAGGCGATGACCATCGAGGGGCCGGAAATGAGCAGCAGCAAACCGGCAACGGCCAGCGGCATCTGCCACCAGCTGAGGCTGAGGAACCCGGTCAACACGGAAGCGATAGCCGTGCCGATGGCCCCGACAGCAAGACCGATGGCGGCGAAGATCCCGGCGAACTTGGCGATATCGAACGGCGGCGCCGCAGCCGGGGGGGCTCCCGCCTCAGCCGTTGCGGCGGTCCCGGCGACGCCGACTGAAGCCTTGTCGAGCACCTGCTTCTGGTGGGCTCCCGCCACTTTTTCGATCTGATCACGGATCATTTTGGCAATCTGTCGATAGGGACTCCAAAAGGCCTCGCGAATACTGATCGGGTGCTCGATCAGTTTGACCACCGTGGCATCCCAGTCGTTGCCCTTGCGGTCGTAGAACACGCCGTTGCGCCCGACCATGAGGTTGCCGGCGTCGCCGTCGGTCAACGCTGCTGCAATGTTCATCTTGTCAGCTGTACCGTTGCGCCGGCACTCACAATAAGCCAGGAACGTTTGACTCAGATTAGCCATCCCGCTGTGGGCGTCGATGTCGTTCACCCTGATGCAAAGATCGCTGCTGCGGCCGTCGATGAAGAGTCTGCCTGCCTGGAAGATGGCTTGGGAGCCAGACCCATAAAAATCCTGAAATGACACGAAGTTGTTCAGGAGCGTATACAAGTCGCGATGATACCGGACCAGCTTGTCGACGGAGGCGATGGCATTGGCTTCCCCTTCCAGCGCCTTGTCTTTGGCAATGAGGGCGGTCAGAGATTCCTTGGCATTGCAAGTGAGAATCTCTCGCACCCGAGCCAAGCCCAGTTTCTCGACAACGGCTCCCTTCTTGCCGTCAAGCCAGCTTTCAAAGGCGGCAAACTTGGCGCTGATGAGCGCCCATTCACCGGCCTCCAAGATCGCTTTATCACCGAATATCGGCTTCACCACCGTTTCCCGAAGGTTCGAAAGCGCCCCACTCCAGGCCGGATTGACACCTCCCGCCAACGGCAAGGGTTTGCCTGCTTCGATGGTCGCCAGGGGCAGGGCCGCAATCTGCTCGGCGGTCGCGGCGAGATCCTTGGGCGCCATCGCCTGGTATTCTTCCGGTGACGGATTCAACGGCCCGACTGCAGCCGCATCGAACTCCGCCAGGCGGCACCGGGTGAAATAGTCGTCGACTTTGGCCCTGACGGCCTTGAAGATTTCCGCGGCCTGGTCGGTGGCCTCACCGAACGCCAGAATGTTGGCAGCATCCTCTTCCGCGCTACGCCACCAGTCAGCAAAGTCCCGGAGGGCGGCGAAGAACAGGTCGGTCTTCTCCTGGGTGATGCCGGGGTCGCCGCTGCGGTCGAGCTCCGATCCCAGGCACTCCATGATTTCGGTAATGACAGTCCGGAGTGCCTCATCATCGGTGGCGGCCACCGGGATGATCCCGTCGCCGTTGAACTTGGTCTGGGCAAAGATCTTGACCGTATCGGCCGTGTCGTCAGCCGAGATGGAGACGGCCTCAGGCTTGCCGAGGTTGATCAGAATCTGCTTCGCCGAAGCCAGGAGTTGCGCTCCCTCCGGGTTGCTCTCGGCGATGGCCGCCAGCGGCAGGGTGTCGGCGCGCCGGGTCAAGTCGTCGGCATTCTTCAGGACCGACCCGATCCAATTTACCGCCGCCAGGATCTCGGGCACCCGGATGCGCCCATCCCCATCACTGTCAATGAGCTCCAGGGTTCTGGGATCCAGCTCAAGACCGTGAGTCGGGCAGCTGAGGCTGGCCCACAGCTTCTGATCCAGTTGGTCAAGAGCCAGCAGGTCGGCGCCGGTTGCCAGGCGGACCTGGTCGAAGCCTCCCACCCGCGCAAACCGCCATTGGTGCGGGGGGACTGATTGCTCGTGCTTTTCGGTGTCCATCTAGGAGCCTCCTTTGGTTGCGATGATTGAACGGCTTGCTCAAACAGTGGGGACCGGTCGGACATCCTGGCTGGAATCAGCCGGAAAATTGATGACATATGGAGGAGATGCCAAGGCATGAGTCAGACGATCCCCTCCGGCATAACTATCCCCCTGCGTTTTGCATGTCAAATCAAATTCAATAACGATTCTCTTGTCGGAGGGTACCTTGGCTTAGAAAGCCCGAGCAAGTCATACTTCCGCCACTCCCTTGGCGGAAATAATCGTTTTCATTGCCTGGTATTTGGAGTAGAGTTTCACCAGCGGTTATTCGCTCTGCACTCCAATCCATATTGATAGGGAGACTTATGGAACCCGAAAACAAGAATCTGCCTGAGGCGGCTGATGCGGCTCCTGTGGCGATGGAAGGCACCGAGACCATGGGTTACTGGGACTTCAAGAAGGGAATCTGTAATGACCGGGGATGGCAGCTGCGTAGAATCGATTCCCAGACCTACGATGTCATTGACGCTAAACACGAGAAGATCGGGATGTTTAAAAACGGCGAAGGCTACTTCCCAAACCCGGTAATGGTTGCGGACCAGGAGACACCCCCCGAGAGTGCTTGACAGTCCTGGGGGGCAAATTTGATTCCCATTTGGGTGGCAGTGTTCCCGGCGGTGCTGTACAACCTGCCGACTGTGGCGTTTGGAAAGGGAATGACCGATTTTGCTTTGACCAATGCGACCCTCACCGTCTGCTCTGACAGCTTCCTGCGGGACCTCCTCCGCTCGGCATTCGTCTTTCCCGCGCCGGTCTTTCCCGCCAAATACGCTTTTCGATTGGGGATAAGCCCTCAACCACCTGGGATTGTAGAGATCCTGCGAACTCTCCATGAAGGGAGGATGATGATGACCAGTAACGACCTGATACCCATGCCTCTCAATTACCTCGACAAGGCCTTATCCAAACTTCGTGATCTGGGGCTCATGCCCGACAAGCCGGACGAAACCCCGGTGGTGGCCATGATCCGGAAGGTCAGCGACCTGGATACGGAGAAGGCCGTCGCCATTGCCCGCACCCTGAATCATACGACGGTTTTCAATGAAGTGGTGCGGGAACAGGTTTCGGCCATGGAGGTCGGAGAGCGCTACGAGCAGATTGCTGCCGCGTTCAACAGCATCCGGGACGATGCTCAGAACATGGTTGAGCAATTGGAGGACGGCAAGATTGACACCCTGGAGCGCATGGGGAACTTCTGGATGAAGGTCACCCGTGGTGACATTCCCAGTCGCTTCGAGAAGATCAAGAAGACCTATAATGAAGTGACGCGTGACAGCAGGGATCAGATCGACCGGGAAGTGGCCATCCTCGAGAGCTACCGAGACTTTCGCGGGGCCTTGAAAGAGGCTCAGGTACTGGCTTTTGAGATCCTGAAGAAGGCGGAAGCTGAGCTGCAGGCAGTCAAGAACCGTCTAGAGGAGGCTTCCAAGGCCTTGGAGACTAATACCGACACCGACCAGGTGGCGGTTGCCAAGCTCGAATTGGCGCGGGATGAGCGGCTGCGGGAACTCCAGGAGGAGGACAAACGCTACCAGGTCGCCAAGGATCTGGCGGAGAATCTTTCCATCAACTACAACACCACCGAGGTCATCATGGCCCGCCTGGTGCAGTCCAACGAAGTGAAGGAGCGGGTTTATTCCCAGGCAGTCACCTTTTTCGGTACCAACGAGACGGTGTTCACCGCCCTGAATGCATCTTTCACCAGCCTGCAGGGGTTGCACGAAAGTACCCGGACGCTGGAGGTCATGAAGGAGGGCATCAATCAGAGCCTCGAGACGCTGGCCGAAGTGGGCGGCAAGGTTCAGGAAGATGCGCTCCGGGCTGGCTACGGGGCTACGCTCAGGGCTCAGAGCGTCAAGAAACTGTTGGATTCAGTGGTCAGTTTTCAGGAAAAATCACGAGTCCTGATCAATGAATTGCGGGAGTCCAGTGCGCGCAACGAACAGGAAATCCGGCAGGCCGTGGAAGTCGGCAAACGCCGCCTGGTGGAGTTGACCAGAGCTGGAGAGACTTTGACGCATGGCTGATCAGGAGAAGCCGGAAAAAGTCGAACTCGACCAGGTAATGCTCGCCATGGATGTGGTGGACCTCCTGCGCCATGAGCAGGCGTTGGTGGAGCGGGAGCTTGCATCCGAAGAGCGCGACCAGGCCCTGTTCGAGCAAGTCAAGCGGATGTATGCGTCCCAGGGACTGGAGGTTACCGACGAGATCATCGCCGATGGGGTGGCAGCCCTCCGCGAGGCGCGGTTTGTCTACCGTCCGCCCCCGCCCAAAGGGACCCTGTGGTTGGCCAGGCTCTACGTCAACCGTAGGCGCTGGGCAATCGTGACCGGCATCGTGGCAGCATCCCTGGTCGCGGTCGTGCTCATCTACCAGTTTGCCTTTGTGGTGCCCGAAGCGCGCCAACGGGTCAAGACGACTCAGGAGCTCACGTCGTTGCGGGAAAACCTTGCCATGATACATCAGAACCTGATGGCTGAAAGCCGGGAAGAGGCAGCCCGGAGGCAGGCCGAGAATCTCTACGCGGATGCGCTGAGGGAGTTGAACAGGGGTGATGTTCAGGGTGCTCGCAAGGGATTGACGGCCCTCGAGGAATTATACGGGCGAGTGATCCAGGAATATGACCTGCGGATCACCTCCCGACCGGGTGCCCCCAGTGGTGTGTGGCGCCAGCCTCCCAGCAGGTCTGGGGTCCGCAACTACTATGTAATCGTCGAGGCGGTCACTCCCAAGGGAGAGCTGGTGACCGTGCCCATAACCAGTGAAGAAGACGGAGCTACGCGCAGTGTGTCGCAGTGGGGCATGCGGGTCGAGGAAGCCCTGTTCGAGCGCATTCGTCGGGACAAAGCCGATGACGACATCATCCAGAACAACCGGTTCGGCGTTAAAGCGCGCGGCTTTCTCTCCCCCCACTACCTGATGCCGACCACCGGAGGGGCGATTACCCAGTGGTAGGAGAGCAATCGCATGATATCGGGAAGAGATAACCTGCAGTTGATCAACCAGCATCTGCAGCAGGCGCAGGCCGCCCAGGTGGATGCCGGGCAGCGCCTGGCCGGGCTGCAGCGGCAGCTCAACGCCCTGCACCGGGAATCCGGGGAATGCTACCGGGAATTGGCCGGGCTTCGGCTGGACACCCTCCAGATCAACCGGTTAGTCTCCCGGCTGGATGAATCCGATCAGGCCATCCTCAAGCTGTTGGAAAAACTCAACCAGGCCCGCTCGGAACTGCAGGAGCGGATCAAGGCGACCGTTTCCCGGAAAGAGCAGCTCGAAGAGCAGAGGAAAGAGCTGGAACGCCGCCGGGACGAGGCCGGCGAGTCGGTACAGCGGCAGACGGAGCAGACCCATAGCCGGCTCAGCGAGACCGAAGGCTATCGCCAGCAGCAGGAACGCGCTGAGAAGGCTGAGGCCGTAGCCGGGCGGGCTGAAGAAAAAGCCGCTCAGGCGGAAAAGGACCAGTTGACAAAGGGCAAGCCCTATGAAGCCGACAGCCTCTTCATGTATCTTTGGAAGCGGCGGTACCTGACGGCGGAATACCAGGCGGGCTGGCTTGAGCGACGACTGGACAACTGGGTGGCGAAGCACATCGACTTTCAGCGGAATCGTGCCAACTACCACATGCTTCAAGAGCTGCCCCGCCGTCTTCGCGAACATGCCACCAAAACTCGGCAGACGGCAGAATTGGAGGCTCAGGCCCTGCAGGGCCTGGAACGGGAAGCGGCCGAAGCAGAAGGCCTCCTTGCTCTGCGAGCCGCAGTGGAGGAGGCAGAGAATCAGCTCAAGCGCCATGACGTCCAAATCGAGGCGGAGGAGATGCGGCATCGGCAGCTCCTGCAGGAACAGGCTGGTTTCAGTGAGGGAACGGACCCGTTGTCGAAGCAGATCCTCGATCTGCAACTGGCAGCCCTGCATCGTGAGGAACTTTCCGAACTGCTTCGAAAAGCCCGTGCTACCCCCCGACCGGAAGACGACGCCATCGTCGCCCGCCTGCAGCAGATCCAAGATCAACAGGCTCAGATCAACGCACAAATCCAGTCCGTCAGCCAATATCTTCAGCAGCAGCAGCGGAATCTGGCAGAGTTGGAAGAGCTGCGCCGCCGCTATCGTCAGAGCGGCTACGATGCCTACAATTCCTCCTTCTCCGGTGACTTTGCGCTGGCGACCCTCCTCGGCAAGCTCCTGGGAGGCCTGATGAATTCCGACACCGTCTGGCGAGAAGTCGGCCGCCACCACCATCGGCAGGGTCAATCGTCGGGCCGATGGGGAAGGATGGGTGGCCGTTGCGCAGATTCTGACGGTGACGCAGGCAGCTTCGGGGGCGGCAGCTTCCGCACCGGCGGCGGTTTCTGACCCTGTCAGATCATGAAAGAGACTGAACCCACCCTCTGGGAAAGCCTCGAATGGCCCGGTTTGACTCCTGGGGCGCCAAAGCTTCGGGAGCTCACCGCACGGCTTCCCGTCCAACTGGCAGCCTTTTCCTACAAGCGCTCCCGCCAATTTCTCTGGGTCGTGTTCATCGGTGGCACCGGTACGGGCAAGTCCACCCTGTTCAATGCCCTTATCGGCAAGCCGCTGAGTGAGACCGGGGTCGAGCGACCCAAGACCTGCGGTCCCCTGATCTATGCCCACCAGGGCGCGGCCGTCCACCGGGACTTTCCTTTCGCGGTTACGGGAATTCAGCAAGTGACGAGCGATCGAACGCCTGCTGTCGGCTATGCAGGAATTCCAGGGCAGGTGGTGGTGATTGCGCATGAGGCTCAGGAACTCTCTCATCTGGTCATCGTCGATACTCCCGACCTCGACAGCGTCGAGCTCCAGAACCGGCAGATGGTGGAGGACCTGCTGCTGCTTGCCGACGTGGTTATCTTCGTTGCCAGCCAGGAAAAATATGCCGACGAAGTCCCATTTCGGTTCCTCTCCCGCCTTCACCTGGGACAGAAGCCGTATCATCTCCTTTTGAACAAGGCTCACGAGAGGCTCACCGGTGAGGAAGTGCTGGATGGTCTCCGTGGACAGGGCCTCGAGGTTGGCACCGACCGCTTCTGGATGCTGCCCTATTTTTCATCCGGACCTGCCGCCACGCTTGCGGAGTTTGCGCCCTTTGCCCAATTCAAGGCCACCCTGCTCCGGCAGCTGAGCAGGGATCGGGCGCCCGGTGTCATGCAGCAGGAGCGGGCGAGAGCGGCCCGTGAGGCCGGAAGCGCGATGGAGTTGCTGCTTGCGCTGTTGCAGGAGGAAGCCAAAGCGGCTTCACAATGGCTGGAGCAGCTCGAGTCATTTTGCGAGGCTGCCGGTCAAAACCTCCTCACCAGGCAGGAAGAACTTTTTGCAACGGAAAGCCGAACCCACATCCAGCGGGAAATCAGGAAGCACTTCAGCAAGTACGATCTGCTGGCCACCCCCAGGCGGTTCATCGGTGAGATCATCCGCACACCGCTACGGCTCCTCGGGCTTTGGCCCGAAGAGAAGCCGCCCGGTTCGGAAGAGGATCTCGCCGCGATCTTCCGAACCGCCGATCTCACCATGATCAAGGCTGCCGTGGAAGGCTTCAACCGGTCGGTCCTCGAGCAGCTCTCCCCCCAGGATCAGTCTTCTGCGCTCTACGGCAGACTGCGTGAGCCCAACATCGTCCTTTCCGAAGAAGCGATCCGGCACCAGATGATGGAAGAACAAGTGTGCCTCATCCAGTGGCTGGAGGAAACCTTCCAACGTCTCGCTCAGGGCATTCCCAAGAGCAAGGAGCTGGGCATCTATTCGACCTCGATCCTCTGGGGGGCGCTCATCATCGCTCTCGAAACCGCCATTGGAGGCGGGATCAGCCTGCTGGAGGCGGTTTTCAATACGGCGATCGCACCCTTTGTGACCAAGGGAGCGGTCGATCTCTTTGCCTATCACGAGCTCCAAAAGATTGTGCGAGAGCTCGGAGAGCGCTACCGGAAAGCCCTTACGGCCCCACTCGGGGTGCAGTCCCGGCGCTATTGCGAGGCTCTCCAGGCGCTGCTGCTGTCGCCACAGGCGCTGTCGGAACTTGAAGCTGTAATGAAGAGCCTTGAAGCCTGGGAGGAGTGACGGGAGATGGACGGAGTGCCGAACGGGGTCACACCACTCGACCCCGTTCGAGGTTCTACGACCCTCTTGACGTTCGGAACCGTTCAGACGTTCAGAAAACCCTGCGAACCCGGTCCATTTGTCCGGTGGATGCCAGGTGAAAGCCCAGCGCAACATATAGCCCGTAGCAGCAGACAGGTTTATAGATGGGAAGAGGAATTGTCAAAATAACCTATTCGCCCCAGAATTCCTTGGGATCGATTCCAAACCTTCGAAGGACCGCATTGATGACTAGAATGGTGATCTCTGTTCCCATGCCATGGTTTTTGATAGTGAACTGCGGACCTTTTCGTGAACCTGGTTCTGATGGGCGAAAAAGAATGGTTTCGGAACCCTTTCCTCTGTGGCTATCGTGGATGGTTATTCCGTATGCCTTGAGCCTTTCAAGCAGTTCCCTCAGTTTAAGGGGACCCTTAGACATGGCGGTCACCCGTAGAGCGGCAGGTATTGGCAATTATCCTAGAGGGAACAAACTTTTCAATCTTCTCACCTTCTACGCTACTCGGTACCTGATAGCGCACTGTTTCTTGCTCTTGGCATTCATAAAATTCCCGCCATACTTCCGGGGGAGCAGAATGGTAGAGGTATTCCAGGTTGTCGTTGGCAAAGGCATATTGGATTTGTGCGATGATGACATCGAGTATATCAGCTTTAACAGCCTCGAGAGTATCTGCGGTAGCCACAAGGTCGAGTTCCAGGCAGTGTGCAATAAAACCATATTCCTTGGTCTGTTTGATGAGGATACTGAAAGTGACTGCAGACCCACTCATAGCCGTTCTCCTTTGGCTGCATTGAATACAGATGCAATCTATCCTCCGAGGAATACAAAGTCAAACTCTCGATCAAGGTCCCTGGCACAGACTGCTTGGAATTGCTGCAAGAGTGAAAGGCCAAATGTTAAACAAATCAATAGACTAACCAGAGCGTGGAGCGCGACTTCGGGTTAGCCGCCGTTCCCGTTGGGCGACGAGAACAAACATGACAGTGTCTCCCGCATTTCCTCGTTTTTTCCAGAATGTGAGGTTGCCTTCGGAGAAGGACGAAGGGTGAGGGAGAAGACAGACAACCCAGCTTTTCGGAGTAAAACCAATAGTGCGTTCCGCCCAAGAACTGCAAAGTGATCTCCAGGACATACAGGAATTGCTCCGGCACGGAGCCTTGCTTTCCTTATCCAATGAGGAAAAAGAACGGCTGCTTGAAGATTCCCTCAAACTGGTCCATAAGCTCGAGGCCGTTGCCGCAAGCTCGCTGGTGGTCGGGCTCCTCGGGGGTACCGGGGTGGGCAAGTCCACTCTGATGAACGCTCTGGCCGGAGCGCCCATTGCCGCCGCCAGCCATCGCCGCCCTCACACCGAGCAGGTGTTGATCTATCATCATGCGGCGGTGCCTTTGCCCGCGGCTCTCATCAGGAGTTCCCAGCCATGGCGGGAAATCACCCACACCGCCGACGCCGTTCGCCATATTCTGCTCTGCGATCTTCCCGACTTTGACAGTCTCCTGAGCAGGCATCGGGAACAGGTGCTGCAATTCCTGGAACATCTGGATCTCCTCGTATGGGTCACCACTCCCGAGAAATATGCCGATGAAAGATTCTATGCCTTTCTCCGCATGGTTCCCAAGGCGAGGCAGAATTTCTATTTCGTGCTGAACAAGGTGGACCTGCTGTTCCCTGATGGTGAACCCGGGATCGGCCATTCCCAATTGAACGCGGTCATGGCGCGGTTCAGCCAGCATTTATCGGATAATGCCGTTGACCGGCCCATCATTCATACCATCTCGGCCAGTGAAGGCGGGGAGGCGGGAACGGCCTCGCCATGGAATCATTTGTGGAATTTTCATAACCAGCTCTTTCGGCTGCGCGATGCCAAGGAGCTGACCGAGATCAAGGCGTCCAACCTCGATGTGGAGCTGAAACAGCTCACGGAGATCCTTGAGAAAGAGGTTGTGGGCCTAAGCGTTCTGCACGGTGTGCTCAGGGATGCCGCAGCTGACCTGGAGGACCGGAGAGCCGAATGGACGCGGCTGGGACGAGAGGCATTCGAACGGGCGCTGGTATCCGAACCCGAGAGCCTCTTGCTGCAGCCGGCCCATCCCCGGGCTTTGGTGGGAGTTGGTGCCGTCATGGCACGGGCGGCGATGGATTGGCAGCGTCTGACCCAGCGCTCCGCCGGGCCGGAGCAGGGTACAGCCGACCTGCTCCTCGGGCAATCGTCGATTCAAACCCTGCAGCAGGAACTGGAACGGGTGGCGGATCGGATGGCCTACCAAGCGCTCCATCGGGGCCTTCCAGCATCATTGGGGAATTCTCAGGGAAGTCTTCTCGAGGCGGGAGCCAAGTGGCAGCAATTAGTGCAGCGCCTGAGGGAGACCGTGGCAAATTTCCTCAAGAACTATCACGACCCGTCGTACAGGGGCTTCCGAGCCGTCCAAAGCGTATCCTACCTGGTCTTGATGGGATGCTTGCTGGTGGCGCTGAGCGGCGATGCGGGGCTGGCCGGCCTTTTCGAGCACCCGAGTTGGTACGGGCTGGCTGGAGTGGCTGTTGGCCTCATCCAGACCCTCTTCAGCCCTAAGGGTGTGGCGGCGCTGGGAAGCTTCCTGATATTGCAGATCCTGCTGGGCTTTCGCTTTTATCGGCGTTATCAAAGAATCAGGCAGCGGCATGCCTGGAAGCTGGTCGAGTCCCTCAAGCTCATTTTAAACCAGGTGTGGGAGGAGGAACTCACCGCCCTGATCACTGAGCTCACCGCCAGCGCGCAGCAGGTGGAAGAGCGGATTGCCGCCCTGCGCGCTCTGCACGGTTCGAACACGGCGCTCAGCGCAGCAGAGAATCCCGGGTCATGAGACAGTCATGAAAAGGTCTTGCCGATTCAGCAGTTCGCAGCCGGTTGCGGTGATGCGCACCATGTTTTCCAGCCTGACTCCGCCATAACCGGGAAGGTAAATCCCCGGCTCAATGGTCACCACCATATTTTCTTGCAAGAGCTCGCCCTTCTGTTTTCGCAGACCGGGTTTCTCATGCACCGCGAGTCCGACCCCATGCCCCAGGCCATGGCCAAACTGCTCCTCATATCCGGCCCGCCTGATGAGGTCACGGGCCACGCCGTCCACTGCCACTGAATCCTTGCCTGCCGCGATGAAATCCTGGGCCGCCAGTTGTGCTTCCCGGACAACCCGGTAGATTTCCCGGAGTTTCGCCGAGGGTGCCCCGGCAATCCAGGTCCGGGTCATGTCGGAGCAATAGTGGTTAAGCTTTGTTCCCAGATCGAGGATCACCGCATCACCGGCGGCGATGCGGCGTTGGGTCGGCACGGCATGAGGAAGGGCCGCATTCGGGCCGCTCGCCACGATGGGAGGAAAGGAGACAGCTTCCGCTCCCGCTTTTCTGATGAGGCATTCGATCTGCCAGGCCATCTCCTTTTCGGTCCTGCCCGGTCGCAGCTGCTCCCAAACGTTCGCCAGCGCCATTTCCGTTACGGCCAGCGATGCCTTGATGGCCTCAATCTCGCCGGGTTCCTTGATCAGCCGCTGCCGTTCCACCACTTCTTCGGCGGAAGTCACTTCTGCCCCCGGCCGGGATTTCCTCAAGGCTGCTTCTATTTCCCGATATCGGGTGAAGGTGAGGAAGTGGGGTTCCACCCCCAGTCGCGTCACCGACAGCTCGGCAAAGAGCTCCGCCAGAGTCTCGGCCAAGCCGTTGGAATAGATGGCGAGCTGATAGTCTCGAGCCTCGTGGGCGGCCTCTTGCTCATAGCGGAAATCTGTCAGCAGGAACTGCTGCGAGGCGGTGATCAGCAGATAGCCGGAACTTTCCGTCAGCTGCGAATCGACGGCACCGTAGCCGCTCAGGTAGTAGCGATTCTCCGGCACCGACACCAGCAACGTGTCGATTGCTCGTTCCCAAAGACTCTTGCGCAACCGAACCAAGCGGCCGGCGTAGGGTTCTTCGGCCATCGGCTTCATCGCGTTCGGCAGGGAAGGTTCTTTCTCTGTCACACCATTCCTTTCATTCCTCTTCGATTGCCCGTCCCGGCAACGTGAACGAAATGCCCTGCTGGGACATGGTCCCGACCATGACCGTTTCCGCAATGGGTTCGGTCACCTTCTCCACCGACTTCCAGACCACGATAGAATTTGCTCCCAAGCCGCCGGTGCGGTCAACTCGGAAGCGCCAGTGTCTGGAATGCGTCGTACTCCTCGGGCCGGCCCATCACGGCCACGGCATCTCCTTCCGCAAGACGGAATTCAGGCCCGGGATTGGGAAAGAGCGTGCCGTTGCGGATAACCCCTACGAGTGAGGCTCCGGTGCGGGTCCGCACGCTCAGTTCGCCAATGGTGCTGCCATTAATGGGGCTAGCCGGTTGCAAGGTATACCAGTTCAGTTCAAGCAGGCTCCCGGCACTCCTGAGGAGTGCGATTTTCTGGACATCTTCGAGCCCTTCGTGGAGTGGTGCGTAGAGGTCGCGCCGCACCCGGTCGGTGTAGCGGAGGATCTCCATGGGAGGCAGTTGCAGGTGGAGCAGGGTCTGGCGGGTGATTTCAAGGCCGGCTTCAAATTCAGGCTGAACCACGTGGTTCACCCCATGTTCGTAGAGGGCCTTCATATGTTCCACGCCTTCGGCGCGCGCCAGGATATCCAGCTTGGGATTGAGCTGACGGGCCTGGAGTACCATGGCCTGGGCCAGGACCAGCGCGGGAGTAGTAACCAGCAGTAGGTCAGCCTTCTCGATCTGGGCGGCTTCCAGGACGGTTTTCTGGCTGGCATCCCCGTAGATGGCCGGGAAATTTGCCGTCTTGCATTGTTCAAACCGTCGATAATCCAGCTCGATGATGACAAAAGAGAGCCCCAGATGCTGCAGTACCTTGGCCACATGCTGACCGATGCGACCTCCGCCGGCAACCACCACGTGCGCGTTCAGTCCGGTCTCGGGCAGGTTGAGCGTCTGAATCGGTTCGTGGCGAAACCAGCGCTTGCGGATCGCGTAGATGGGGGCTGTCAGACCCGAGATGAAGGGGGTCAGGACCATGCTGATGACAGCGGTAGTGAGCACCAGGGAGAACCTGTCGCTGGAGATCGCTCCGGCGGACAGCCCCGTCCGGGCGAGCACAAAAGAAAACTCACCGATCTGAAACAGCCCCAACCCAACCGCCAGCGGTATCACGTTACCGTACCGGAACAAGCTGGCCAGGGTGGCAAAGATCAGTCCTTTTCCTGCTCCCACCAGCAACACCAGCAGCAGGATGGTACCCCAGTAATCAAACAGGAAGGAGGGATCCAGAAGCATTCCCACCGAGGTGAAGAAGAGCAGTCCGAAGATATCTCGCAGGGGAATGATGTCGCTCAACGCCTGATGGCTGTAGTCCGATTCACTCAGGACCATGCCGGTAACAAATGCGCCCAGAGCGAAAGAAAGGCCTACCAGATGAGTGAGATAGCCTATTCCAAGACCGATGGCGGTGATCGACAGCAAGAACAGCTCCCGTGAGTTCCAGCCGACGATGAAGACCATCACCCGAGGCAGCAGCCGCGTGCCCAGAAAGAACATCATTCCCAGGAACAGCGTAGCCTTGACGGCCGCCAGTCCCAGAACCGGCAAGCCGGCAGTGGGATTGCTCAACTGGGGCAGGATAATCATCATGGGGACCACCGCGAGATCCTGGACGATGAGCATCCCGAGCATCACCCGGCTGGAGAGGGTGCCAAGCAACCCTTGGTTCATCAAGGTCTTCAGGATGACCATGGTGCTGGAGACCGAAACCAGGGCTCCCAACCAGATCGAAGGGATCCATTCCCAACCCAGCCAGCGACCGATCAGAGAACCGTAGACCATGGTCAGGAGCATTTGGATGGGAGTGCCGATGACGGCAATATGGCGCACCGGCTTGAGTTTGCTGAGCGAAAACTCGAGCCCCAAGGCGAACAGCAGGAGTGCTACCCCGATTTCGGCGAGGAGTTCGATGACCTGCACGTCCGAGACGGTGACTCCTCCTGTATGGGGCCCAACCGCAACCCCGGCCAGGATGTAGCCAAGAATCAGGGGCTGCTTCAGGTGATGGGCGATAATCCCTCCTATGAGGGCCGCCACGACAATGATAACGATATCAGAGGCTATTCCCATACGGTTCAAAATCCTGTGTGAAACCAAGGCGAATCACGGTCAACGAACCAACGCATGCCAAATCAGAGCGGGATCACAATAGCTCTTGGACTCTAAAGGGTAAACTACTTTTTCCCGCCCGTCTGCCAGCTTCCCGCTCACCAGAAATCGCGCTCCTGAACCCGGCCGACACCTTGTTCAGTACCGGGCAAATCGGTGATGCTGATCAGAAACCGGGAGGGGAGGATCAAGCTTCACCACATGTCCCATTTCACGGTCGGTGGCGTACTGACTGGGGGGGCATGGGGTTGCTGATAGGGGTCTTGTTGATGAACGATGAGACAAGGCTGAAAGCGGCGTTGAACGAAATAATGGCCAAGGTTGGCAGTTCGGCGCTGGAATAACGCGGGCGGGAGGCGCCAGGTTGGCTGCTGCGGTCTTGCCTGGGGCTGTCCGGCAGCACGAGGACGTGGGTCGTGGTGGCGACACACCGAGCAGGAGGCTGCCTGCCAGCAGGGGGTAAACCAGGTCGAGGGTGTAGTGCGGACTTTGTCTTTACACTTTCTCAATGGAAAGCAGAGGCTTCGCAGCGGTCGACTGCCGGTTCGCAGGAGGCCCGAGGCGAAGCGAACTTGCCCAGCAGCAGCTGCAGTTGATCCCGGTGCTGCACCGACAATCGGTCGAATTGCAAACCACACCGTCTGGTTTGAAAGGTGCTTTCGGTGTCGTGGTCGAGTCCGACATCGTAAACGATCTGGCACGGGACGCCCAGTAGCAGAGAACAGCCCGTTTCTGGTGCAAAGATATCCACCTCCACCGCCGCAGTCTGGGGATACTCATCGTAAACCGGATATTCAAAGGCAGCACCGTTCCTGCTCACATCCTTGATTCTGCCGACCCGGTCCAGGCCGGGCCGGAAGGCAAGGTAATAATCCGTCCTCAAAGCATATCGTGGTGCCTGCCGGCGCTCTTCTGCTCGCTCTTCCATCTTATCAGTCCCGGGTTAGTTGATGGTTGGCTCGACCCCTGGGCAGTCTGTGATAGCATCGCTGGGCCGTCACTATTTCTTATAGAAC
>JAPXSS010000022.1:0-33550 GCA_033812955.1 Syntrophobacteraceae bacterium
AATTCTGCCTGCAAGGCCCCCGCTGCCTTGATTGCCTGAAGAATGGTGATGAGGTCTCGAGGCGTTACCCCGATGGAGTTCAATCCCTTTACGAGTTGCGCAATATTGGTGTTCCCGCCAACCACATTGAGCGCTCCCTTGGCTTCCTGAACCTGGATCTGGGTTTCAGGCAGAACCACCGTCTGCCCCGGGGAAAAGGGCAGTGGCTGGGAGGCGGTGGGGGTTTCGGTGACCTGCACCGTCAGGCTGCCGTGAGCGATGGCGACGGGGCTGATACGAACGTTTTCTCCCATGACCACGGTCCCGGTGCGTTCACTGACGACAACTTTGGCAATCATTTCCGGTTGCACGTGCAGGTTCTCGACCTGGCTGATCATTTCAATGGCGCGGTTCTCATAGTGGGGGGGCCGTTCGAGCTTAATGGTACCGGCGTCCATGGCTTGGGCATAGCCGCCGCCCAGGGCGGAATTGATGGTCTGAGCCATCTTGATGGCGGTGGTGAAATCGGGATTGCGCAGGGAGAGCTGCAGCTGATGGTTATCTCCGAGATGGGAGGGGATTTCTCGTTCCACCAGCGCGCCTTCGCTGATGAAACCAACGGTGGGATGGCCCTTTTCAACCTTGCTGCCGCTCTGGCCTCCGGCGCTGAACCCGCCGAGGGTTATGGGCCCCTGGGCGACGGCGTAGATCTCACCGTCAGGACCGTGCAACGGAGTCATTAACAGGGTCCCGCCCTGCAAGCTCTTGGCATCACCCACCGACGAGACCTGACAGTCGATCCGGCTGCCGTTCTTCATAAAAGGCAAAAAGTTCGCGGTTACCATGACTGCTGCAACATTCTTCACCTTGATATCCTTCGGTTCGACCTTGATCTTCATATTGTCCAGGAGATTAGCCAGGGTGCTCACCGTGAACTGAGTCTTGTCCTTGTCTCCGGTGCCTTCCAGACCGACAATCAAGCCGTAGCCGAGCAACTGGTTGGCGCGGCCTCCCTTGAAATAGGCAATATCCTTGATCCGGGCTGCTTCGGCAGCGGTAATGGAGGCCCCAAGAAACGCTAGAAGAGCGCTCAGGAACCAGATCGAAACCTTCTTGGCCATTCTGTCCTCGCTAGAAAGGATTGATGATGTCAAACAACTGTCCCAGCCATCCAGGGCGTTGTTGGGTACTTACCGGACCCTTGCCTACGAAGAAGATCTTCGCATCCCCGATTTTCTGGGAGAGGATCTCGTTATGGCGATTGATGTCCGTAGGGCGGACGACCCCCTCGAGGACAATCTGCTGGAGCTCCTCGTTGACCTTGGTCCAGCGCGCGCCGCGGATGAAGAGATTGCCGTTGGGCAGAATGTCCACCACTGTGGCGGTCATGTAGGCGGTCATCTTGTCGGTCTTGGTCGTAACTCCGGCTCCTTTGAAATTATTGTCGAATTTGGCCGAATAGCCGGTCTTGGCAGGTCCGAGGACGTTGGTATTGCCAGCGGTGAGGCCTGCAAAGCTGGCGTCGGCGGAGTTGTCGCGGTATCGCCCGGTTTTGGTAGAAGCTTCTTTCGTGGCGTCTGAGTTCTCCCTCACGGTGATAGTGAGCACGTCGCCGACGCGTTTGGCCTTGATGTCCTGATAGAAAGAGGAGCTGGCGGAAGTCCAGAGGGACCCGGTAGTGGGCCTTTGATCGGGTCCGGGACCGGAAGCCGGAAAGGCGACTGGGGGTGTAGTGGGGTAGCTCCCGGGGGGCACCTTCGCCAAGGCCTCCGGGGTGGCGCCAGCAGGATCGTAAGGCGAGCCTTCCACTCTGGAGGTGCCGGTAGTCGTGACGCAGGCGGTTGGCGCAACCAGCAACAACAACAACAGCAGCAGGACCAGCTCGATCCGCCGGTCTCGTAGGGCCGGGCATGCCGCCAGAGCCATGTCCGCAAAGAGCCGAAACCATCCGCGGATGGCAACAGGCCGTGGCCTGGAGAGAAAGATGCTGGAGGTGGTCGTTTTCATTTGCCGTCCTTCAATGCTAGGGCAATGCTTCTACCGTTTGCGAGTTGATGATCCGAGCCTGGATGTTCCTTTTTGAATCGAGGTTTCGAATGCGGATGCGATCACCGAGCCCGCCCTTGTCTCTCGCTTCGCCTCTGGTGCTCAGGCGGATTCCATCCTGCTGATAGAGAATGGTTACCGGATCGCCTCGCTTGACCAGGTGAGGCTGATCCAAATCGCGCGGACTCAAGGGCTTATTGGGGCCGATACTGGAAACCAGCCGCTTGCCAACCACGTGGTCAGGATCGAGCAGGTAACGGTCGGGGCGGGAGGTGACATTGATCCGTACGGTCTGAATATCAGCCTCGGTGACCACCTCGTCGCGTTTTATTGCGCGAACGCTGTGAATCACTTCGCAGTAGCGCTCAACCTTGCCAACAACCCGCATGGTCACCGCGTCTTTGCCGTCCACGCGGAAAAGCAGGGTGACTTTGACCTCCCCAAAGAAGCGCTCCCGGGGAGAAGCGCTGACTTCGATGGTCACTTGACCGGGAGGTAAGATGGGCAAGGAGTCGAAGGAGATCTGCCCGATGACCAGGTCTTCCGCTGGCCAGGCACACCTCTCCAGTACGAATTCACGGAAATGCTCTTCGATTTGCTCACGGGTGACCGCCGCTTGCCGGGACGGGGCGGGGCTGACTTCGGTCACGGTGGAGTGGGCATAAGCTACCCCGGAGGATAAGCCGAAGGGACCCGGCCACCAGCAGAGCGACCTCCCGGGGACGGTCGGACTGCTGATGCCAGCCAGAAGAATGCCTGACAGCAGCGCTCGGAACAGGAGAGATCTCACGCCTTATCAGCCTCTGACATTGTTGGCAATCTGGAGCATTTCATCCGAGGTCTTGATGATCTTGGAATTGGCCTCATAGGCACGCTGGCCGATGATCATCTTAACCATTTCTTCTACCACGCTGATGTTGGAGTTCTCGAGATACCCCGAGAGAAGCGTACCAAAGCCGTCGATCCCAGGGTCTCCTTCCTGTTCGTCCCCCGAGGCATCGGTAGCTTTGAAGTAGTTGCGGCCAACGCTCAGCAGACCCGCCGGGTTTTGAAAGTTGAAGAGCTTCAACTGTTCGGTGGCGATGACCGTTCCGGCCTGATCGATGACGCTGATCGTTCCACCCGGATCCACTGTCACATTCACAGCGTCCTCCGGGATGCTGAATTCCGGCTGCAGACGGTTCCCTTCTGCATCGCAAACGAACCCATCCCGATCGAGCTTGAAGGAGCCTGCGCGCGTGTAGACCTCGTCAGCGCCATTCAGGATTTTGAAAAAGCCTTTGCCCTCGATGGCGATGTCGAGAGGATTGCCCGTTTGGGCGAACTCACCCTGCACGAAGACCTTCTCTACCGAAACCGGCTTTGCCCCCATGCCGATCTGAAGACCCGATGGAATCTGGCTGTCGTTGGCCGTTTGTGCACCTGGAGCGATCAGGGTCTGATACATGAGGTCCTGGAAATTGGCACGACTGTGCTTGAAGCCGGTGGTACTGGCGTTGGCCAGGTTGTGCGCAATCACATCCATATTGAGTTGCTGGGATGTCATCCCAGTGGAAGCGGTCCACAGTGAGCGAATCATCCTGATACTCCTTTAGGTTGAGGCGAGCTTGGTGATCAGTTGCTGTTTCATCTGATCAAAAGTCTGCATTACTTTGTAATGAGCTTCAAAAATCCTCATGGTGTCAATCATCTGAGTCATTTCCTGCACCACGTTAAAATTTGCCTGCTCCAGGGCTCCCTGCTGCACGGTGCAATCGGTCGCTGGAATTGCCACAGCTTGCGGGTTGGCAGGCCTGAAATAACCGTTCGCAGCCCGGAGGAGAGATACTTCTGCAGGAAAATCAACTAGGTCTAAAGTTCCGATGGCTTGCTGGCCGTCAAACACCTGACCATTATGCTCGATTCTCAGCGTGGCATTATTGTTGTTCGTGGTGATGGGTCCGCCAATTCCCAGGACCGGCCAGCCCTCCTGCGTCACCAGTTCCCCTTGCCGGGTCAGGGTGAGATTCCCCGTTCGGGTGTAAAGCATGCCCTTGTCAGTCTGGACTCTCAGAAAGCCCTTGCCGGACAGAGCAATGTCCAGCGGATTCCCGGTGTCTCGAATAAAGCCCTGTTCCAGATTGGTTGCGGTCGCCTCAGAAAGGAAGTTCTCGAAGCGAACGATCTCCTTCTTGAACCCTGCAGTGCTGCTGTTAGCAATGTTGTTGGAGATGATCTCCAGGCGCTTCTGCTGCTCCCTTGATCCCACAGCTGCACAATTGATTCCGATGCCCATGATGGTGTCTCCTCTCGACCTGTCGTTAATGCAACGGCAATGCCAAAAACAGGATGATCGATGGTCAAGGCCTGACCGCGCTGAGGGCAACGCCTGATAGAGGTTGGTGAAGGAGTTTTTGGCCGACTTCGGCAGAAATTTCCGCCGGTGTCATCGCTGCAAACGAGGATCGCGGTCCATCAGGGGGGAGCGCTATCGGGAGCGTTGCCTTCAGCTGCCGGATAGCTGATTGAGCTTGAGGATCAGCTCCACCTCGCCAACCGGCTTCTGCAATTGCCTGGCGATGGTCTCGAGCTTGAGGCCTTTTTTCGCCAGGCGCAGGACTTCCTGGTGATCGGCATTGCGCTTCACAGGTTCGGGCCGGGCCATCAGCTGCCGGGCACTCTCCTGGAGGATTGTGAGCTGAGTGCACATCGCTCTGGCTTCGGTCAGGCGAGAATCCAGTTCTGCGGTGACCTGCTGGATCAGCTTGTGCCGCTCCGCCAGATTCGCCTCGAAATCTGAGCCCAGCTCCCTGGCTTCCTGGATGATCTTGTCCAGGGAAGCGGTGAATTCCTCGCCAACCGATGGGTTGACGACTTTGGGCTTTCTCACCAGCAGCGTAACCACGAGGGCGGTGAGTGCCAGTTCCAGGGTAATCTGAAACAGGGTGAGAAGGTTGACTTGTCCCTGCAGCCATTCAAGGATGAATTGCATCAAGATCGCTCCTTACGATGGACTTCCGGGCGCCATCCCGATCAGAGCAGCCGCAGGCCCTTCATCCGGACAGTGCTCAGGCGCATTTCTGGGTAGTTGCGGTTCAGGCTTTCCAGCAGGTTGTTTTGGAGGATCTCTTCCCAATGCTCAAAGGAATTTTCCGGCGGTTCCTGTTTTCGCAGAAACCGATAGATCAAGTCACGGTAAAACACCTGCTCGCGCTCGAACATTTCATAGCCCTGGATACTGGAGAAATCCAGTTCCACCTCTACTTGAAGGAGGTCCTTCTGTTTTCCCGAAGGTCCCACGAAGAGGAGAAAACTGGCACTGTGCAGGTGACTCGGAACCACTATCGGATGGCGGACGAACTGAGTCGGCGGCTGTGCATCCAATCGCCATTTGAACCAGTAGAGGGTACCCACCCCGGCGGTAACAGCGAGCAGTAAAAAGCCAACTGCCGCCAGGAGCATCAATTTGGCACGAACCACTTTGGCGACAGCAGCCTGTCGCTTTTCGGAAAGGTTCCGATCCTGGGTTTCCGATGACGGGCCGGTCGGCGTTCCCTGGTCGAGCGCACCGTCTGAAGGCGTCACGGCAGCTTCACCACCTGCCGCTGGTGGTGTCACCTTAGCAGCCTTGGCCGGTGCTTCTTCAAGCGCCTCGGAAATGGGAGCATGGTCCAACTCTGCTTCAGTTCCGGCGAGCTTGCCCTCGTCGAACTCGTCGCCGAAGACCAGGTCGTCACTGATGACTTGCTTCTCTATTGTGCGGGCCATACCGCTCTCCCAACTGCTGCTCCGGTACTGATCGCGCCCGGGCGCGGGTCGAGTCTAGGAGAAATCAAGGAGGTCTTCCTTATTGAAGGAACGGGCAAGGCGAGTGCGCAAACGCAGGATGGCCTTGGTGTGGATCTGCGAGATGCGAGACTCCGTGTACCCCAGAATCAGGCCGATCTCTTTCATCGTGAGTTCTTCATAATAGTAGAGCGAGAGGACCAGTTGTTCATTCTTGGATAGAGAACGAATCGCTTCGGCCAGCTTAGCCCGGACTTCTGCGTGAAAGATACTCTGGACGGGATTCTCGGAAGAAACACCCAACTGCTTGTCACCCTGACTCTCCTGCAAGGCTTCCAGGATTTCAATGGGGAGCACGGAAACGCTTTTGACTTCATCGAGAAGTTGGAAATATTCGTCGAGGGAAATCTCGAGGTCGGTAGCGACCTCTTCATCCGTGGGCTGCCGGCCAAGCTTTTGTTCCAGGGCGGAGAGGGTGGTTTGCAGCCTGTTGCTCTTCTGCCGCAGAGAGCGCGGGACCCAGTCCATTGCCCGCAGTTCGTCCAGCATGGCACCTTTGATGCGGATTTTGGCGTAGGTCTTAAACTGGATTTCCTGTGACGGATCAAATTTATCAATGGCATCCATTAGACCGATGATGCCCGAGTTGAACAGATCATCAACTGAGATATCGGCAGGGAGGCGTGGCGTCAGACGCAAAGCGATGTACTTGACCAGGTCCAGATGACGGAGGATGATTTCTTCCTTGGTGGCAGGTGTTTCACCACCGACATGGACTTGTCCGCTGTAACCAGCGTTGCGAGAATAGGCTTGGGTCTGCATTCTCATGTCTTTTGTCGAGCTCCTCGGCTCACCTGCAATCCTTCCCCTGCAGGGGGAACCTGCTCGCCAGCCAGCCTTGGAGGGTTACACATGGAGCAGCCTTTTCCAGAAAAACTGAATGTTGCCATGATTCAAGTGAGAAGAAGACGCCTTTTGCAGTTGGCCGGCCAGATTGGCGAAGGCCTTGGCAGCCGGAGAGTGAGGAAAGAGCTCGAGCAGGGGGCGCTGCTGAATGACCGCTTTGGACATGCAGGGGTCATGTGGCACGGCACCGAGATAGTCCAGGGACAGGCCGTCCAGGAAATGATCGGTAACGCCGCATATTTTGGCGAAGATTGCCTTGCCGGAAGCGTCATCCTTGACGGCGTTGGTCAAGATTTTGAAATGGCGTTCGTTATGACGGGTGTAGAGGATCTTGATCAGGGCGTAGGCGTCGGTGAGGGAGGTTGGTTCAGGGGTCACCAGAATGATCTTTTCCTGAGCTGCAAGATTGAAGTACACTACGGTATCCGAGATGCCCGCCCCAATGTCGATCAGCAGAATGTCGATTTCTGTCTCCAGGCCGTCGAGGAGTTCGAGGAAGATCAGCTTCTGCTCATCCGTCAGCTTCGTCAGTTCCTGCACGCCTGAGCTCGCCGGCATCACGCGAATCCTCCCCGGGCCGCTCACCAAAACGTCTTCCAGGCGTCTACTGCCATTCAGGACATGACTGATGTTGTATTTCGGGGCCAGCCCAAGCAGGATATCGACGTTGGCCAGACCCAGATCCGCATCCAGAATGAGTACCCGTTTGCCAAGTCGATCCAGGGCCAGAGCCAGATTGACCACCACGCTGGTCTTGCCGACGCCGCCCTTGCCGCTGCTGATCGCTATCACACGGACACCTTGAGTCGCAACCGGTGCTTTTGGCCATTCCAGAGGGGTGCTGCTGAGACTCGATTGAGGATTGTTGCCCATTTTGTTCCGTAATCCCTGTGCTTGATCCATCTTCTGGTGGTGAGACATGCTCTTATTCTTCCTTGACCGTTCTACCCGAAGGGAAGAGAAAAGCCAGCAAGTTCTTGTGACTTGCCAGGCGGATGTCTTCCGGTACACATTGGCCGATGCCCAAATAGGAGAGGGGATGCGAGAACCGGAGGAGTTGGTTGAACATGCTGCCGGGGCTGAGTGTTTCGTCGAGCTTGGTGAAAATCAGAGACTGGACCTTAATGGCGCCAAAGTGCCTGATGGTCTGCCGCAAGTCTTCATCCTTGGCGGTTGCGCTCAGTACCAGCAGGTGCTGAACGCCCTCTGCGCCGTTCATGATGGTCAACAGGTCCTGAAGGTGCTGCTTGTGCAGAAAGTTCTTGCCGATGGTGTCGATCAGCACCACGTCGTAGTGTTTGAACTGGTCGCGGGCCTTGGCCAGTTCCTGAGAGGTCTGGGCAACGGCCATCGGCACGTTGAGGATTTCGGCATAATGCTGCAGTTGGTCTACCGCGCCGATCCGGTAGGTATCCAGGGAGATCAGGGCGACGTCCAAGCGCCGTTTGATCTTCAGGTGGGCTGCCAGCTTGGCGAGGGTAGTCGTCTTACCCACCCCGGTGGGTCCCAGGAAGGTGAAGCACTTTGACCGTACCAGGACGTCACCGCGAAAAGGGTTGCTCAGGTGCACCCTGCCCAGCAGTTGCTGACAGAACGCATCAACGATGGCTTTCTTTCGGAGCGGCCCTTCCTTCGCTTCGGACAGCGTCTTCCGCAGAAGCAGAAAGGTTTGCTTTTCATCCAGACCACGGGTGAGCAAAGTGTGGTAGATCTCTGCCAGGGGTTGCTGAACCTGCAACTGTGTGAAATAGTCCTTGGAAGAGATGAGCATGGAGAGCAGGCTCTTGATCTCTCTGATATCATCGTGGACTTCAGAGCCCGGTGGGCTATTTGCCGGGCTTGGGGCGGGAGCGTGAGGCTCCGGTTCGATGGCGGCCATGATTTCCACGTAGGACTGAGTCGGGGAAACCGTGACGCGCTCATTCTTGAGGATAACGGCGTTGGGACCCAGCTCTTTCTTGACCAGCTGCAGGGCTTCATTGATGGTGGCGGCTGTAAAGGTTCTAATCTGCATGGGGTAACGCAATCGTGCCGAGTGATTTGATTTCGAGAGGGCTTGACAGCTCACTGTGAGCAATCACTGCCAATTCAGGCAAAAACCGTTCCAGCAGCTTCCTGGCATGCCGTCGAACCAGAGGGGTGGTGAGGATGACCGGGTGATGGCCCATGTTCAGGATCCGCTTCACTTCCCGGCTGGCTGTCTGGATAAGGCGCTGGAGAAAAGCAGGATCGAGCGAGAGGAAGCTGCCTTGATCGGTTCGCTGAATCCCCTTACTGATGCGTTCTTCGAGGTCCTGCTGGAAAGTCAGAACGTAAAGCAGGCCCTCATCGGTCTCGTAAGGCTTAGTGATCGTCCTGGCCAGTGCCTGGCGCACATATTCGGTCAGAATGTCAGGGTCTTTGGTGATCAGAGCATGGTCGATCAAGGTCTCGCAGATGGTCTGCAGGTCGCGGATGGAAACCCGCTCCCGGACGAGATTCTGGAGCACTTTCTGGATGACCCCGAGGGTCAGGAGCGCGGGGGTTAGTTCGTCGACCAGCTTCTGCTGAGTTTCTCCCAGGTTCTCCAGCAGTTGCAGCACCGTCTGACGCGAAATGAGCTCATCAGCGTGCTTTTTGAACAGTTCCGTGAGGTGCGTTGCCACCACGGTGGAGAGATCGACCACCGTGTAGCCAGCCCTGACGGCCTCCTGCTGACGGCTTTCAGGAATCCATACGGCGGGCAGGCCGAAAGCGGGGTCGGTGGTGGGGATGCCACCGATGTCCTTTTTGTCGTCGCCGGGACTCAGCGCCAGGCAATGGCCGGTGAGCAGTTCGCCCCGGGCAATCGGGTTGCCCTTGAGCAGCAGGCGGTATTCGGATGGCTTCAGCTGAAGGTTGTCCCGAACATGCAAGGCCGGGATAATGATCCCGAACTCAAGTGCCAACTGGTGACGGATGGCCTTGATGCGTCCCAGCAAATCTCCCCTCTGCTGCTCGTCAACCAGTGGGATTAACCCATAACCCAGCTCGAGCTCGAGGATTTCTACCGGCGGTGGCAGTTCACTCACCTCGGCAGTGCTTTCCGGCGTGGGGGGCTGGGCTTCGAGTTCGGTCTGCTGCTGGGCCTGTCGCTTGGTGAGACGCCAGCCAAACCCACCCAGGGCGATACTCACCAGGAGAAAGGGGAGACCGGGGAAACCGGGAATGATGGCCAGCACCATGAGCATCCCCGAGGCAATCAGCATGGGCCGCGCCTGCAGCCCGAACTGGGTCGTGAACGCTTGGCCGAGACCCATATCGGAGGCGGTTCTGCTGACAAGCATGCCCGCCGAGGTGGAAATGACCAGGGCAGGAATCTGTGCCACCAAACCTTCCCCGACGGTCAGCAGGGTGTAGTTTTGGAGGGCCTCCATGAGGTTCATCTGATTCTGAAGCATCCCGATACTGAGACCGCCGATGATGTTGATCAGGGTGATGAGGATGGCGGCGATGGCGTCCCCTCGTACGAACTTGCTGGCACCGTCCATAGTGCCGTAAAAATCGGCCTCCCGGGTGATTTCACCACGTCGCTGGAGCGCCTCCTTTTCATTGATGAGGCCTGCGTTCAGGTCCGCGTCAATGCTCATCTGCTTGCCTGGCATCCCGTCCAGGGTAAACCGCGCGGCAACCTCCGAGATGCGCTCGGTGCCCTTAGTGATGACGATAAAGTTGACAATCACCAGAATGATGAAGATCACCAGCCCCACCACGTAGTTACCCCCGACTACGAAGTAACCGAAAGCATGGATCACGTGACCGGCGGCGGTTGTGCCTTCGTGGCCATGGAGGAGAATCAGGCGCGTACCGGCGACGTTCAGTGAGAGCCGGAAGAGGGTGGTGATCAGCAGGATCGAGGGGAAGATGGAAAAGTCCAGGGGTTTTACGGTGTTAATGGCGGTCAACAGAATGACCAAGGCAAAGGTGATATTGAGCACCAGCAGAATGTCGAGAAATCTGGCGGGCAAAGGCAGCAGCATTACCGCGAGAATGATCACCACCCCGATCCCCAGGATGGCGTCACTGTCCGAGATGTTCTTCATACGTTCCCAAAATGAACTGGTGGTACTTCCTGCTGCTTCCACGGTTTCCTCACTGAGCGCTCAAGCTCGGTCCGGAAGTCATGAGGACTTACCTGCCCGCGGCGGGACCATGCTGGGTCAATGCCGGCGCGGGATGGTGCTCAAGGACCGGTTTGTCGCTGCTGATAGACATAAGCCAAAACCTTTGCCACGGCTCGATAGAGCGAAACGGGAATCTGTTCGTCAAGATCAACTTGATGATACAAAGCGCGTGCCAAAGGTGGGTTGGGGACGATGGGTATCTGATGTTTGCGGGCGATCTTAATGATTCTCTGGGCCATCAGGTCCTTGCCTTTCGCCAGCAGTTGGGGTGCCGGCATGGTGTCGTTGTAAGCGAGCGCTACCGCAAAGTGGGTGGGGTTGGTGATCACCAGATCCGCCTTGGGTACCTGAGACATCATCCGCTGGCGCCACAGGGTCCGCTGGATGTTTCGGAGCCTGGATTTGGTCTGAGGGTTTCCCTCGGACTGCTTGTGCTCTTCTTTTACCTCGTGTTTGGTCATCATCAGGTTCTTTCGGTGTTGCCAGTGCTGATAATAGAGGTCGATGAAACTGACGGCGAGCATGATCCCCCCGACATAGATGAGAATACGGAAAGTGAGGCTGCCCGTGAGGCGAGCGACGTCCTCGACCTCAGCCTGCACGAGCGACAGGAAGAGGAGGCTGTGATCCTGGATGACGTAATAGATCACATAGACCATGATTATCAGCTTGAGGATCGATTTGCCGAGTTCCAGGAAGGAACGGACTGAGCAGAAATTACTCAAACCCTGCAGTGGACTCAGTCGGGATAGCTTGGGAAGGATTGCCTCCCAGGCGATCAGGAATCTTACCTGGGCCAGGTTGACTACTATGGCCGCGATGAACAGCACGGCGAACAGGGGGGCCATCATCATGAACAGGTGGAAAGAAACCTGGAGAAAGAGAGACTGGTTGAGGCTGGCTTCGGCGGCAGCCTGAAACCCTCTGCCCCAGAGTTCGTGCAGGAGTTGCCGAGTATGGTCGTAAATGATGTCGATACTGAAGTAGATGGCCGCACTGCCGACCAGACAGCTGATGGCTGTGTTCAGGTCCCTGCTCTTGGCAACGTTGCCGCGCTTACGGGCATCCGAGAGTTTCTTGGCGGTGGGTTTTTCGGTCTTATCATCTTTGCCGCCTCCGGCCATGATTGCCTCCCTCCGCTCCGTGCCTCAAATGCTCAAAGGGCTGTCAAATTATTGTCCCGAGATGCTTCCCCCCTCGCGGGCGTTATCACGCTCACGGTTCCCGAGGCCCCGGCGCACGCTCCTCAGAGCATCGAGGACTGAATCTGCACCAGGGACTGCATGAATCCCAGCACCTGCCGGAAGTGCTGCAGAATGACCGGCCCCCAATAAGGCAGGGCCAGGCCGGTAAAAAACAGGCCGAACATGATGGTAATGGGGAAACTGGTCATGAGAATGTTGATGTTGGGGACAAACTTGGAGAAGACCCCCAGGCCCACCTGAATCAAGAACAGGACCCCCAGCACCGGTGCCGCGAGTTTGAGGGCGATAATGAAGAGCCAGCCGGCGCCGAGGACTATGCGATCGATGGTGGCAACTCCTGGAAAGAACTGCCCAACCGGCAGAGTCTGAAAGCTATCGACCAGGATCTTGAGGATCACGTGGTGGCCGTTGAGGGCAAAGAACAGCAGCAATGCAAAAAGCTCAATGAGGTTGCTGACCACAGTGATCTGAAAGCCGCCCTGGGGATTGACCACCTGCGCCATGGACATGCCTGCCTGATAGCTGATGAGTTCACCGGCAAATTCGAAGGCACCGGTAATGATGAGGAGCGACAGGGAGAGGAGCAGGGCAAAGAGGATTTCGCTGGCAACGGTCAAAACCAGCGCCGCCGGATGGAACGAGAGGGGCGCGACGTGATCGCTGAGGAGCGGAAAGAGCATGGTAGTGAGGACCATGACGAAGAGCGCCTTGGCGACGGCGGGGTAGCGCGGGCTATTGAACGGCGGGATGAGGAAGACGACCAGGCTGAGACGCAGGAGGATCGCCAGGTACCTGGCAACATCGACCGTTTGGATCTGCAGGTTCAGCATCCGGCCGGCCCTTCAACGTGCCCAGTAGGGCAGGTTCAGCAGAACCTCGCGCATGAAACCGGTCATCCTTTCGATCATCCAGGCTCCGAATATAATCAAGGAGAGAAAGGTGGCGATGATCTTGGGGACAAAAGTAATGGTCATCTCCTGCATTTGCGTAACCGACTGGAACAGGCTGATGACAACACCCACTACCAGGCTTACAAGCAGGACCGGCAAGCTCACCATGAGCATCGTCTCGAGGGCGGTGCGGGCGAATCCAATGATGAATTCTTCAGTCACGGCAGTCCTCACTGAAAGCTTTTTACGAGCGAGTGAACAAGGAGGTTCCAACCGTCCACCAGTACGAACAGCATGAGCTTGAAGGGAAGGGAGATCATCGCTGGCGGTAGCATCATCATGCCCATGGAGAGAAGAATGCTCGAGATGACCATGTCCAGGATGATGAAGGGAATGTAGAGCACAAAGCCAATCTGAAAAGCGGTTTTCAACTCGCTGATGGCGAAGGCGGGAATGATGCTGACAATGGACAGAGCTTCGGCATTCTTGGGCTTCTCGTTGTTTGCCAACGCCACAAAGAGCGCCAGATCCTTGGTTCGGGTATGCTTCAGCATGAAATCCTTCAAGGGTTTTACCCCTCGTTTGAGGAATTCATCGCCTGAAATCTCGTGTTTCTGGTAGGGTGAGAGGGCCTCATCATAGATCCGCTGAGCAACCGGTTGCATGATGAAGAAGGTGAGAAACAGGGCAAGACCGATGATCACCTGGTTGGGGGGAGACTGCTGCACGCCGAGAGCATGCCTGAGAAATGAGAGCACAACGGCCAGCCGGGTGAAAGAAGTGGCCAGCACGACGATGCCGGGCACAAGGGTGAGAACGGTCAGGACAAAGATGATTTGCAGAGCGCCGGAAATTTGCTGCGGGGCGTCATAGTCGTCGAGGTCGAAGCGCAGTCCCGGAAGGTTTACTTCTGCTGCCAGGCAGGTTGCTGCAACGCCCAAGGTGATGGCGAAAACCACCAAAGGGAGAATGGAAAGAGCTCGGAACCCGCGCTTCATGGCGACCTCCGCCTCGGCAGGAAGCTCCTGGCCAGTGGCTGGCAGGCGCATGGCTGAGGCCGGGATCATCTCAGGCGCTCCCTCCGGTCAGCTGGTGGACGATTTCGGCGAAAGCTGGTTGCGGTTCTTCCTTCTCCAGCGCGGACACCTTCCTCTGAGGATCGGCCGTGACCGTCCCAAGCGGACTCAGCAACCGGATGCCCTCAGGAGACAGACCGAGCAGCAGCAGGTGATCGGCCGCTTCCACCATGATCAGCTGATGGCGCGGGCCAACCGCTTTCCTGTCCACCAGTCGGATCCCATTCCCGCTCATTCCCTGAGCAGGCAAACGACCGGTCTTCTTGCAGAGGTACCATACCGCCAGCAGCACCGCCAGTACCAGCGCCAAGCTGCCGACGACTCGAAAGAGAAGGGTGCTGAAATCGAGCGTACTTTCCATGATGACTGATATCCGTCCGTTCCGATCGACACGGATGGTCCATGTGACCGCAGGGTGGGGGCGCGCTTTTGGTCGCCGCGACCCAACAACTCAGGCTAATTGTTTGATCCGTTCCATGGGGCTAATGACATCGGTGAGGCGGACGCCAAACTTTTCGTTCACCACCACCACCTCGCCGCGCGCCACCAGTTTGCGGTTGACCAGAATTTCGAGAGGCTCGCCGGCCAGCTTGTTCAGTTCGATCACCGAGCCCTGCCCAACCTGCAGCAGGTCATGGATCAACATTTTCGTGCGCCCCAACTCCACTGACACTTCCAACGGAATGTCGAGAATGAAATCGAGGTCCCGCGTACTGTCCTGGTGGCGACGCTGTTCATGCTCCATCTCAACAAGCTGTTGCCCGCTGTCGGCAGACGTTGCCCGGTCCTCACCTGAAGTATCATCCATGAATTGTTCCTGGGTAGGCACCTGCTTCCTCCTTGGCTGCAAATGATCCCCGGCTCCCGGTGCAGGTCAGGATGCCGGGGGGGGAAGGCCACTGTCGGCCGTGTTCCCCCTATTCCTCAGGGTGGCCGCGATTATTGGTCCCGGCCGGGCCGTATATCCCGCCTACGTGTTCATCATCTCGATCTCGTGGTCAATCTTTATCGCGTGAAGGCCCTTGGAGTGACCCGCAAAGCCCCGGTATTTCGATATGCCCTCGATCTTTACCGTGAGCGGCTCATCCACATATTGATCCAGCAGTACGGTATCACCCACATCAATCTGGAGCAGCTCGCGACCGGTCATCTGTCCTCGTCCGAGCTCTACCAGAAGCTCCACTTCAACCTGGCGGAGCTGCTTCTTGACACGGGCAATCCACCCCAGGTCCACCTCGAGCTGTTCACTCTGGTAGCGCGCGTAGAGTTTCTGGCGAATGGGTTCGATCGTGGAATAAGGCAGGCAGAGTGTGATCTTGCCCATGAGTTGGTCCAGTTCGAGGTCAAAGTGGATGGCGATCACCAGTTCCGTGGGCGGGACGATCGTGGCGAACTGCGGGTTGATTTCTGAGCGCGCCGGCTGAAAATTGATTGGGATCACCGGCTTCCACGATTGCTCCAGGTCCTTCAAAACCATCGTTACGACCTTTTGGATGACCCTCTGCTCGATGGCGGTGAAGTCTCGACCCTCGATCTTGATGGTGGCTTTGCCGGTCCCTCCGAAAAAGCAGTCCAAAAGGTTGAAGATCAAACGGCTCTCGACCACCAGCAGAGCATGCCCGCGCAACGGCTCCATCCTCAGGATATGCAGGCTCGTCGGTACCGGCAGGGTGCGTATAAACTCGCCGAATTTGACCATTTCCGTCTGTGTCACGCTCACATCGATGACTTTTCGCAGCGACCCCGACATGGTGTTCCGAATGAGTTTGGCGAAGCGGTCGTTGATGATCTCGAGGGTGGGCATCCGCCCGCGGATGATCCGATCCTGGTTGGTGAGGTCATACGACCGAATGCCGTCTTCTTCTTCCGGTGCGTCCTGCTCTGACTCGATCTTCCCGTCCGATAGTCCTCGCAGGAGGGCGTCGACTTCGGCCTGAGAAAGGACTTTTTCCATGTTGCTGCACTTCCCCTGCGGGTTTATTGAACCAGGAACTCGGTGAAATAGACTTCCTTGACCTGTCCCTCGCGCAACATCTTGTTGAGTTTCGAAACAAGTTCGCGCTTCAGGTTGATTTTGCCAGTGGCATTGCCGATCTCGTTGTATCCCTTGCTGGACAGCAGCAGGATGATCATGTCCCGCAGCTCGACATTTCGCTTGGCGACTTCTTCGTTCAGCTTCTGGCCGCTGAGCTCGAACTGCATGGTGATCTTGAGGTAGCGTTTGCCTCCGGGATCGGACAGATTGACGAGAAAAGTCCCCATATCAACCGCAACACTCTCTTCAACCTGCGGCTGCTGTGCTTGAGGGGGAGGGTCCTTTTTCAAGAATTTGACATATCCGAAAAATCCTCCCCCTCCGAGAATCGCCAGCAACACCACCAGGATGATGATCTTGAACAACGGTGATTTATTTTTCATCTCCGGTTTATCCTGGCTCTCGGTTTCCGCGTCTTTTCCCGCCATTGACTGACATCCTCTAGAGATGGCTTGGTGAATGCCGACTTCCGGGATCGATGCCTGGAACGTGACGGCGCCTACATCCGCCTCCCCGGAGGATTCAGCTCAGGTGCTTTGCCTGGGGGAAACGCCAAAGTGTGTTTCAGAGTCACGCGCAGAAAGAGCAATGACCGTGCCATGCTCTCAGTTGGGGGACGAGCGGTGGCGAGATGCCGGAAGCTGAGTTAAGGGGAGAATGTCACTCGGTACAGCGCCCCAAGAAGAAGGGGCCAGGCGCTCATGAGGTGGCACAGGCTTCCAGCCCGTGAGATACACGGGCGAGACGTACATGCCACAATCAATGGTCACTGGTTTCTGTAACGCAGTACTCAGATGCCTGCAGTGGCAGTGGGAGGCAGGTCTTGTCAAAAGGGGTGTGCCGTGGTCAATCTTTTGACTGACCCTGGCACCCCCTTCGACGTGGAAGTTCCGGTTGCTATCTCACCATATTGATCACGGTATCCAACATGTTGTTGCCCGTGGTGACCGATTTGGAATTGGCGTTGAAGTCCGCCTGGTAAATGATCATGTTCACCATTTCACTAGCCAGGTCTACATTGGAGCCTTCGATGTTGCAGTCGATGATCGACCCGTTGCCATTGATGTTGGCCTGACCGAGAATTGGGGCGCCGGACTCGGGGCCGGGCAGAAACAGGTTGTTCCCCTGGCGGATGAGGCCATCCTGGTTGGGAAATCTGACCATGGAGATGATTCCGAGCTCCACCGGGTCGGTGCCGACGTCTGGGTCAACCGGAGTGCCGTAGACCACCCCGGCGGAAGAGACGTTGAAATTGGAGTAGGCAGGGTTGGTGGGATCAACGAGCACCTGGATCGCTTCCCCATCCCCAACCGTGTTCAGCAGAGCCAACCCCTGACTGTTGACAATAAAACCGTTCTTGTCCACATGAAAACTGCCGTCCCGGGTGTAGTAGGTATGGGTTCCGTCGACCGGGGTTCCGCTTTCGTCACAAAGCCGGACTCGGAAGAACCCCTCGCCGTTGATGGCCAGGTCTGACCAGGTTTCGGTGGTGATGGTCGGTCCCTGAGCGAAACTGGTGGCGATCCCCAGGATGGTGCTGCCGCACCCGGCCCGGTCAGTGTCCACCGACTGGGTTGAGAGGTAGCTGCTGACCATGTCCCCGAATCGGGCCTGGCTGGCCTTGAAGGCAGTAGTGTTAGCGTTGGCGATGTTGTCGCTGGTCATGGACATTGCCTGGGCAAAGGTTCTGAGACCGCATGCGCCGATGTATAAAGTTGAATTCACACTCATTTTGATACTCCTTTCCGATGTTGAACTGACTGCTGGTAATCCTCTTGAACCGAATCCACGCGATCACCTGCGCAACTCGCCCATAGTGATCAGGAAGCTGTTGTCTGCGTAATGGCCAGAATGTTGCCGGTCGGTACTCTGACTCCACCCGGCCCGTCCAGAATCAGGTAAGGACTGCTCTGGTCCAGACGATATGAATAGGCAAGACCGGTCACGGTGTTGGTGACATCGAGCGCGTTGCCAAGCTTGTCATAGGCTTTCACCGCAAAGGCGTAGGAGCCGTCAGGGACCTTGTTGCCGGCATCATCCAGGCCGTCCCAGGCCACTTTATGATCTCCGCCGGCCTGCTCGGTCAGGGTTTTGATGCGAACAACACTGCCGTTTTCATCGGAGATGGTGATGGTAACGGTGGCGGGATCCCCTGAAGCAAGGTCGAAGGAGTATGTGGCCTCAGAGGCGGTGCCGTCGGTTACCTGGAGCGAATTCGATTGCGCGACCACTTCCTTGCCGATGAGGCCGACCATCTGCGCATTGCCGAGAGAAGAGAGAGCGGATTCGAGCTGACTCAGGGTGGTGTTAATGCCCGCCAGCTTCTCGACGGAGGCGAACTGGGCCAGTTGCACCGCCATTTCATAGGATTCCATGGGATTGGTTGGATCCTGATACTGCAACTGGGTGAGAAACAGAGTCAAGAACGCATTGCCATCCAGCTTGGAGCTGAAGATGTCGTTGTTTTTTGCCGTGGCAGTGCTGCTCGCGGCGGTGGTATCGTTGGTGGCTGTTACGGTCGATACTGACATGGCTTTCTCCCTGTTCTTTCTCAGTAGTGTTTCAGGTCCTGGTCATCAGCATCATTGCGGTCAGACGAACAGGCTGATCAGATGGCTCGCGTTACCGATCCCGGACGTTCTTGCCGCCGGCTCGGGGAATCCTTGGGCGGTGGTTGTCTCCTGTCGCGATTTGCCATTGCGCTGGGCGTTGGCACCATGTCTGTCAAAAAGCTGACCATGGGCTGTGGCCTGGCTGTTTACGTCAATCTGCAGCTTTTCCAGAACCAGCCCCTGTGATGCCAGTTCCTGTCGCAGCAGGGCTGAGCTCCTGGTCAATAATTCCTTGATTTGTTCACTTTCGGTGGAGATCAGAGTGCTGACCTGGTGGTCGTCGGTGCCGATCCTGATGCGCAACCGGCCCAGGTGCTCCGGCTGCAATTCAAGAGTCAATTCGTGCTGGTTCTGGCGGTGGAGTTCCTGGATGCGCTGCGCCAGTTCGGCCGTCAGGGACGACGTGTAGCTGGGAAACAGTGCTGTCTCTGGGTCTGCTGCCGGATTCGCCGAAAGGTTCAGTATCGGCACATCGTTTCTGAACCAGGCTGGGGAGTGGTCGTGCGGCTGGCCTTGACCCTGCCCGTGAGACGGGGATTCTTCAAAGGTCGGGGCTCCTCCCGGAATCGCCCTCTCCCCTCTCATGCTGGTAACGGGCTCGCGGGTGCCGGTTTCCGGGGTGGTTTGGCGAGTGGCCGGTTCAGCCAGTTCCGGCGTAACGGAAGCAGGTCTGGTGGTGGTTGCCTCATTGGCGACCGCCCCTTTGCTCAGGAGTTCCACACTATTCTGGTAGTTTGCCCTGCCTTCCTGTTCAGAGAGAATAACGGAATGCTTACCCCTCAAGACCTCGAAACTGGTAGCGGTATCCTGCAGGGCAGTGGACAGGCTCTCTTCCTCCGAATTGCCGGTTTCCTGGAAGGAAACAGCAACTTCCGTCTTCAAGGAAGCAATGGAATCCCTCCCTCCCCTGAGTTCGGAACCAGGGAGCGGCTCCGGTCGGGTATCGGGGGGGCGAGCTTCGCTGTGAGTCGGCTTCGGAATCGGTTCGCCGCCCAGTGTCCTGGATGGCTCCGTCGTGATCAGCACCGGATCGTTCATGGTTGCAGGGCTGCTGTTGACAGCGGGGCGGTCAGCTGTCATGGTTGGCATTGCAAGAGATTCCGGGATGGTCGCCCTGGAGGGTGAGGAAACAAGGCGAACCGAACCTCCTGGAGAATCGGCTCCCCCCTGGGAGCCGGGAACCGCCGTGACCTGAGCCAAGGGGGCGGCTTGTGCAAAAACCACGGGTCGAAGCAACGAGGCATTCTCCACAGGCGGATCGAGAGAGGACATTGGCTGCCTGTGATTGAGCGCGGAATGGGGCTCGGCCGGGCTCAGCGGGTTATTAGAGTTGTTCGTGGGAGCATCCGTGCTCGCAACCTTAGCGGGCATCGATGGTTGCGGGCGGGACCCATCTCTGAAAACGGCGCTTCCCATGAGCCGTCCCAGAGATTCGGTAATCGAACTGGTTCCGGTCGCTTCCGTGGTAACGGCGGCAATGGGAAGTTCTTCCGTGGTGATGGTTTGCTTGACCATATGGCTTTCGGGGAGAGCTTCGGTTGCTGCCGGGCCGGTGCGCAATGTCCGGAAGGCGGCAGCGGCACTGATAGAGGCGTTCACCATGGCGCCGACCGACGAGAGGAGCACCTGTCGGGTGTCAAGGGCAGCGGGTTCAGGACCCGGCACGATCTGAATAATCGGGCGGTCACTTGCGATCGCCGCCGGTAGTTCTGCCATCGCGTTCGCATCAACAGTGAGGATATTGCTGGGCGAGGGTTTCGCGAGAGTAATCGAGATGGTTGCAGCAGTCAATTCCTGCAGCGTATGAGGCCATACTCCCACCCCTTCAATCCTTGCCGTCGCGCTCCGAGCATCCTCCCATCCGAAACCAACCGTCCCGCTATGGAGCTGATCAACTGATGGCTGGTGGTTCTCAGGCAATTCCCTACCACCACTGTCATCTCCAGCCGTTGCCTCGGAGCGAGGCGTTCCGCTGCCTGTGGGGACCGTTCCTGCCGGGTTTGACGGGAGGCTGTGGGGAGGCTCGAAAGGTCCTCTGTGCTCCCGCAAGAACGAGGGAATCAGGTTTGCGGCCAGCGACTCTGTATGGTTGGGCAACTTTGCCCTGGCCGGGGAAGGGGCATCGGCTGCCGGCTTGATCGGTTCGGCATCTGTTGCCGGGGTTTGCGGCAGCGGTGAGTTTGCGGATTGATTCGCTCGCTTGAGGCTGGTCCTGGCCACCTGCTCGACAAACCGCTGCATGAGTTGGCGGAATTCACCAAAATCATAGGTTGCCTTGCTCTGGATCGCCAGATCGTCGAGGATTTGCGCGGGCAACTGGTTCTGTTCCAGCACGGAGCCGAGCAGAGATTGAATCTCAGCCGCTGCTGCCCTGCCTTCAGGAACGGGATCATTGGTGCCGCTCGAAACGCGAGACAGGATCTGATTGAACTTCTTCAGCCTGATCTGACCCTGACCGTCGAGGGCATCGCCGAAGGCAGCGTTGACCGAGGGCGCAAGCTGGTATTGAGAGAGCACCCGGTCCAAAGCTACGGGATCGGTGAAGATCAGGTTTTGTGTGATTCTCCATTTGCTGAGCGCAAGGTCCCTGGTTGAGCCGGAAAGCTGAGGGGGGTTCCTGGTCTCCTGGTTGGCAGGGCTGTTCGGTGGCGACAGCTTGGTGTTGGTACTGGCACGCCGGGCGGAAGGGACCTGGCAGGACACGGCGGCTGGGGTTGAGGTCGAGACCTGCGGTTCCCGAATCGTTGGAACGGATGGTCCCAACGGCGCTTGCCGCACAAGCTGATGCTGCTCATGAAGCTGCTGCGAGAATTCGATCCGGGCGATTTCCTGCCCGATCTTATCCTTGGCGCTGGCCATGACTTCCATGAGCAACTGTGCTGGTTGAATGCCTGTCGGCTGCATGAACCCGATCCCCATTGGCGGTTGTTTAATGTCCTTGCTGCACGGTATCTGCTATGAGCAAGATGGATACCAAATGGGAACAATGAGAAAAGAAATATAAAAAACAATGCCTTAAGATTTTAGCGATCGAGATGGAAGGGAAAGGGTAGGGAAATTATTGCTGACTGACGGCGCAAATCTTGCCGCCGGTCGAGAAGGGTTGGCGGCTCTCAGCGTTGCGTCAAGGCTTCGGAGATTTTCGCCGCCTTCTTGAAGTCCATGGTGGAGAGAATCTCTGCCGCTTCGTTGGCTTTCATGGTTGCCAGCAGGCTCACCACCAGCTTCTCATCCATGTTTTCGAGCAGCTTTGCCGCTTCCTTGGGTTTCATGGTCCCGTAGATCTGGGCGAGGGAGCGGATGCTGGCATTCCTGGCTTCGTCTTTCTCATTGCGGAAGTTCTGAATTTCCTTCTGAACGGCAATGAGGTTCTCAAGTTTCTCTTCAATTTCCTTCTGCATCTGGAATAAATGCTTCTCCTGCTCATTGAGGCGCTGCTCTTTGCGCCTCAGTTCGAGGTCTTTTTGTTCCAGGTAGGAAAGCGTTTCCGCCATGGCAGAAGGGGTGGTTTTGGCAGTGCTCAGGGGATCGGCTTCCGCCTTCTCTTGTTCGGACTGCTCCTTATCGGTGGGCCTGGGAGTCTGCTCTTGGGTTTGATGAGAGGTCTTACGCTGGTCGGTGGCCATCACCTCGGGAATGGACAGGAGGGACTTCAGACCGTTGTTATTGATCATCAGGTGTCCCGTTGCCACAAAGAGCTTCAAAGAGACAATGGCAAGCATTCCCACCACGAGCAGTATACCAATGGCGAAAGCAACCTTCTGCTTCATGCTGCGGGTTCCTCCTGGTTTCGTCTAGAGTGGGCTTCGCTTCTTAAATTCGCTCACCCCGGACCTCTCGTCCAGACCTGTCTGCTCCCTCTTGGCCTGTTCCCTGCGATAAGCAGCACGGTCCTTGTCATCGGTGACTTCGAGCATTTTAAGCTCCCGTTCCCGCTGCCGGAGGAGTTCCTTCGCATCGGTGACCCCTTTGGCCAGCTCCTCCAGTTCACTATTCAATTGAAGCAATTGTTGTTCCATGGCGAGGAAATAGTCCTGGAAAAGATGGTATTCGTGGGCCTTTATCCCGGCCTGCCGTTTGGCCTCCAGGGAAATGACGGCCTGCTCTTTGTCGGCCGTTGTTTTCTCGATGAGGGTGTGCAGTGCCTGATAGTGTTTCAGAGCGGCGGCCAGTTCGGTTTGTGCCTGAGTCAATAGATATTGACGATACTTCAACAGGGCGTGAAAGCGAAATTTGTAAGCCATCTTACACTTTGACACCCGGCGGGTCAGCTTTGGAACAACGCCGCCAAGGCTTCCCGGGCTTCGGTCAGGGAACAGTTTTCGTCAACGGGTTGGCGGAGGAACTGACAGAACTTGTCATACATGGCAATAGCGTAGTCGGTGTCGGGGTTCGTGCCGGCAGCGTAGGCACCGATATTGATCATATCTTCATTGGCTTCGTAATGGGCCAGGGTTCGCACAAAGCGGGCGAGGGGTTCCCGTTGCTCTTTGGTCAGCAGCGCGCTCGTCAAACGGCTGACGCTCTTTAGGACGTTGATGGCGGGGTACTGGTGTTTGTGGGCCAGCTTGCGATCGAGCACGATATGACCGTCGAGGATCGAGCGAAGGGCATCGGCAATAGGATCTTCGAGATCGTCACCCTCGACGAGAACGGTATAGAGTCCGGTTATAGAGGCGTTTTCGAAGTTGCCCGCCCGTTCGAGAAGGTTTGGCATATGGGTAAAGACACTGGGCGTATAGCCTTTGGTCGTGGGCGGTTCACCGGCGGCCAGGCCGATTTCCCGGCCGGCCATGGCAAAACGGGTTACGGAATCCATCATGAAGAGCACGTCTTGCCCCTGATCTCGAAAGTACTCGGCGATGCTGCAAGCCAGGTACGCCCCTCGCAGGCGAATGGTGGCCGGCTGGTTGGAGGTGGCGACCACCACCACGGAATGACTCAAGCCCGCGCGGCCGAGCTCGTTTTCGATGAATTCGTTGACCTCCCTGCCGCGCTCCCCAATGAGGGCGATCACATTGACCGGGGCGGTGGTATGGCGGGCCATCATGCCCAGCAGGGTGCTCTTGCCGACCCCCGAGCCGGCGAATACGCCCATCCGCTGTCCTTTGCCGACTGGCAGCAGGCTGTTGACGCTGCGCACGCCGACATCGAGCTGTTCGGTGATGAGTGGTCGGCTGAGGGGATTGACAACCTTGGTCAGGAGCGGGTAGGGGGTGCCCGGCGGCAGCGGGCCTTGGTCATCGATGGGATTTCCCATGCCGTCCAGGATTCGACCCAGGAGGCCGGGGCTGGCGGGAAGGGTATGGGCCTGGGGACACCATGAGGCGAGGGCGCCCGGCTGAATCCCGTCGAGAGCGGTCAGGGGGCTGAGCTTGAGGCGCTTTTGGTGAAAACCGACCACTTGGGCATAAATTGGAGGCTGACCGTCGCCGTTGGTGATGCGGAAGATATCGCCCAGAGCTGCCTCCAATCCGCCGACATCGATCATGTTTCCCACCAGTTGAACCACTTTGCCGGATTTTTCCCAGTGGGCACAGTTTTCGATGGCAGCGGTGCGACCTTCAAGGCCCAGACAGTCTTCAGGCAGGGCTGTGGTCAGGGATTGACTCGTCATTTCTCAGGGCCTGCTCGATAAAGCTGAACCGTTTTTCCAGAGAAGCGTCAAAAAGTTGAACATCACTTTCCGCCCGACAGCCACCCCGCTGGATATGGGGCTGTGCCACCAGGGTGAAGGTACGGCCCGTTCGTTCCCTCAGGCTTTTCAGGTCGAGGTGTTGTTCCAACAGGGCCAGATCGTCGGCGTGAACACTGATCGTGAGCGTGTGGTTTTCGGCTGTCTCCTGCAGCAGGGTCTCGATGAGCTGAGCCAACTGGGTGTGGTCTGCTGACAGTTCTCGTCGAACGATATGGCGGGAAATTGTGAGACACATCTGGATGAGCCAGTCCCGATACTGGTCAAATATGGTCTGCGGGGTTTGGTGCAGGCTGTCCAGAAGTCTCTCGAGATGCTCCTTGACGATGGCCATGCTGCGCTGGCCGACTTCAAAGCCATCCTTCTGTCCCTGTTCATAACCTTTGCGATAGGCCTCTTCTTCCAATTCCTGGGCCTTCCGTTCGGCATCGAGGAGTAGTGTTCGGACGGAATTCTCGGCCTCGGCAGCGCCATCCAGGTCCTGAAACGGCACCGCGGTCTTGCTCAACTGATTGGTCTTATCAGGTCGGGAGCGTCTCTGTTGCTGTAATTCAGCAAACCCGAAAGGCAGCACGGATTCCAGTTCCTCGCCCCGGGCTTTGATGATCTTAGACAAGAGGATCTCCGCCTTCACCCGCCATCATGATCTTGCCCTCCTTCTCCAGGCGCCTTGCTGCGTTGATGATATTCTGCTGGGCCGATTCCACTTCGCTCAGGCGGACCGGGCCCATCATGCTCATGTCCTCTTCGAGGATTTGCGCGGCACGCTTGGACAGGTTTCCAAGAATTTTCCTCTTGAGTTCTTCGGATGCGGTCTTGAGCGCCAGGGTCAGATCCTCACTCTTGACTTCCTTGAGGAGCTCACGGATGCCCTGATCATTGACAGCGGCAAGATCTTCGAACACAAACATCAGCTTGCGAACATTCTCTGCCAGCTCCTCATCAAAATCTTCCAGGGCTTGCAGGATCTTCTCTTCCGTCCGCTTATCGCAGTTGTTCAGAATTTCGGCTGCCAACTGGACTCCGCCAAGGATCTGATTGCTGCCCTTTTCGACCGATAGCAGCTCCTCCTGCAGAACAGCGTCCACTTCGCGGAGGAGGTCAGGTGGCACCGTCTCGAGATGGGCAATACGATGCAATACCTCAAACTGGAGCCTTTCGGAAAGCAAAGCCAGAACCTGGCCGGATTTCTCGGAACTGAGGTGTGCCAGAATGATGGCAATGGTCTGTGGGTGCTCGCTATGAATGAAACCGGCCAGGACCTTGGGGTCAACGTCCTGCACATGCTTGAACAGGATCTCTTCTCGCTCTTTCTCAAGCTTCAGACGGACGGCCTCAGCCTCTTCCTGGTCGAGCACGCTGGGCAGCAGGTTGTTGAAGAAATCATCGCCGGTGGTGAGGATGGCATCGGTAGAGGTGAACATGTGACCGAATTCCTCCATCACCTCCGCGAGGGTTTCCCGCTTCACCTCCTGCATGTTGCACATGCTCGACCCCAGCTGTTTGATTTCGTCCTGACTGAGCGTCTTCAGGAGCTGAGCGGAGGCTTTTTCGCCAAGATACATCAGGAAAGCAGCAGCCTTTTCGGGGCCCGTCAACTTAGGCATGGTTTAGGTTCCTTCCCGGAGCCACGTGCGAATGATTTCTCTCGCCTTGTCAGGATCTCGTTCGACGAACCCTTCAATCCGTTCGCGCATGGACGGGAAGCCCTCCGGCTGGGCCTCCGGCGCTCCAAGGAGGCTGGCAGGCGCTCCCGCAGCCGCTCCCGGCAGAGCGGGGTGCGATTGAGGAGGAGCCAGCGCGGGTCTTTGGAGTGGCATCTGCTGGAACTTCTTGATAATTGGCCGGATCACCAGGAAGAATAGCAGGATCAGCAGTAGCGTATTCATGAGCAGCTTCTGATGGCTTTTCAACATTTCCAGCCAGCGGTTTTTCGGGCTCGCCTCCTCCATGAGGCTCAGATCAGCCGTGAAGGGCACATTGGAGAGGGTGATCTGATCGCCGCGGGCATCGTCATAACCGACTGCTTTCTTGACGATTTCTTCGAGGGATTTCAGTTGTTCCGGGGGACGACCCACGAACACTGGTTTGGCCTGGCCTGCGGCATCCGGTTTGGTTTCGTAGGCGCCATCCACCAACACCGCCACCGATAGTTTTTTGATGGTTCCTGGAGCCTGCACGACCTTACGGCTGATGTGATTTATCTCATAGTTGACGATTTCCTGGTGACGATTCTGCTTCTTCTGCGGATCCTTGGGCTGCCCTTCGATCAGCTTGGTTTCAATGTTGACCGGGGTGTCGGGGTTGCCTCGTGGGGTGGGGTCCTGCCCTTCATGGCTTTCTACGCGGCGATGATGACTGCGCACCACCGAACTGTCAGGATCAAAGGTTTCCTGTTGGATCTGGGTCTGATTGAAATCCAACTCGGCGGTGACCCTCGAGATGACCCGCGATGCGCCGAGCACCTGTTCGAGCATGGTCTGAACCTTCTGCCGCAGGTTTTCTTCCATTTGGTGTCGGTATTCGAGCTGGGTGGCGGATGCCTGAAGGGGACTGTCGGAAGGGTTCTTCTTAAAGATCACCTGGCCATCGGTGCTCATGATGGTCACCCGGTCTTCCTCCAAACCTTTAACAGCACTTGCCACCAAGTGAACAATGCCCTGCGTCTGACGCTCGTTGAGGCGGGCTCCGGGCTGCAGCTTCAAGACCACCGCGGCGCTTGCCGGCTTCTCATCTTCCAGAAAAAGCGAGTCCTCGGGCAGTACCAGGTGCACGCGGCTCTCCAGGACCTCGTCCATCTGGTTGATGGTGCGGCCCAGTTCCCCCTGCAGGGCGCGCTGATAGTTGATTTTCTGCACGAACTGGGTGCTGCCAAGCTTCTGTTCATCAAAGATTTCGAACCCGGAACCCGAACCTCGAGGGATGCCTTCCGCGGCAAGATTCATCCGAATCTCATAAAGCTGGTCACGAGGTACCGACAGCGTGCCACTCCCGGAAAGCTGGTAGGGCAGCTTCTTCTTCTTCAGAGTTTCCACAATCATTCCTGCTTCGCCTTCGGAAAGCCTGGAAAAAAGCGGCACGTAATCGACCTGGTTGGTGAGATAGATGGCGTAGACCAAGCTGGCTGCAACCAGCAGCCCGGCACTGGAATAGAGCATCTTTTGCGGCCGGGGTAGGGCCGAAAAGGACTCCTTCAGGCGTTGGAGTAAGTCCAGGATTGCTTTCATGGAAGGCCTTCCTTATCCCGTGAAAGGTTCATGGGGAATCATGTTGGTCTTTGCCGCCGAAAAGTGCTGCCGGAACGAACCATGCTGAACGATGAAGCGCCCCTAGAACTGCATCCGCATGATTTCCTGATAGGCATCCAGGACCTTGGTCCGGACTTTGGTCAACAAACGCAGGCTGACATCGGCTTCTTCCATCTTGATCATGGTTTCATGGATCTGTTCCACACCGGCATTCGCGGCGGTGGTTGCAGCCCTGCTTGCCTCATGTTGCAGGTTGACAACCTGTTCCAGGCTCTTCTTGAGCTCGTCGCCGAATGAGGCTTTCGGCTCAGCGGTCTGCGACGAAGGGAAGGCGGTCCTTAAGGCATCGATCTGAGATGGCCGAATCGCTTCATTGCGCATGGTGGCCTAACCTTTCCTGGGTTCTATTTGCCGATTTCAAGGGCCTTGAGCGCCATTTGCTTGGCATTGTTAAGTGCTGCCAGATTGGCCTCGTAGGACCTGCTTGCCATGACCATGTTGGCCACCTCCTCGACCGAACTGATGTTGGGCATGATCAGAACGCCTTGGTCATTGGCGTCGGGATGGCCCGGGTCGTACACCTGCTTGAATTCACGGCCGTCAGGAACAACCCCTGCCACCCGAACCGCCTGCAGCTCCTCCTGCACGACGTCGTCGAGGATCCGGTCAAAATGGTTGTCGGCATCAACTGCTTCGACAATGGTTGTCAGCCGTTCGTAAGGTTTGCCCGATTCGGTTCGGGTGGTATTGACGTTGGCCAGGTTGGCGGAGATCACATTCATCCAGGTGCGTTGGGCACTGAGTCCCGACGCACTGATTTTCATCGAGGTCGCAAAATCCATGATCAGCTCGCTCCTTCCGCAATGGCAAGTTTGAGGCTGGCAAACTTGCGGTTGAGGATCGTCACCATGTATTGATATTCAACACTGTTTTTCGCCAGTTTCATCATCTCGTCCTCAAGACTTACCGGGCCCTTTTCCTCGACCTCCGCAGCCATCGGGAGCGCCTCGGGAGCCAGATGGCGGGCGTGGGTCTGAGTCGGCCGCTCCTGTTCTTCCTGGATGGATCGCTGAAGATGGCTTTCAAAGGAGATGTCTTTTGCCCGATAACCAGGAGTGCTCACGTTGGCCAGATTGTGGGACGAAAGCTTGTGGCGATGAGAAATGAGACTCAACCGGTCTTGAATCTGGCTGATGGTTCGATCGAATACTGCGGCATTCGCCATGAGAGAACCTCCATTTTTGTCAATTCGCGGCTACTGCGAAGCAAATCTTGTACCATGGTGAGTCAGCCGGTGGGTGTTAGCTCTCAGTACGGCTCCGCCCAAATAGCTGGCTGGCCTCCTTTCGTCATACCGGCGACAGAGTGAGTCGGGCCTGCTAGTCGTCAGATTCGGCCTGTCCCTGTCGGTATTCGTTGAGCTTGTTGCGGAGCGTCCGAACGCTGATTCCCAGGATCTCCGCTGCTTTGCTGCGATTGCCGGCGACGGTTTCCAGGGCCTTGCCGATGAGGAGCTTTTCCATCTGGCTGATCGACATGAGATCAAAGTCACGCGGTTCGTCACGCGCTTCAGGCTGGCTGTCAAAGAGCAGACAGGCAGCTGTCAATTCAGAGCCGCTGGTCAACAGAACGGCCCGTTGGATGACGTTTTCCAGCTCCCGCACATTCCCGGGCCAGCGGTATCGCTGCAGAAGCTCCATGGCAGGCGGCGTGATGGCGGTAAGGCTGCGCTGGTGGAGGTGGTTGTATTTTTCCAGAAAGTGATGGACCAGGAGGGCCAGGTCGTCGGGCCGTTCCCGCAGGGGGGGAATTTTGAGTGGAATAACGTTCAACCGGTAGTAGAGGTCTTTGCGAAAGCGGCCGTCAGCAATGGCCTTCTCCGCTTCCACATTGGTGGTGGCAATGACTCTCACGTCAACCGCAATGGGATAACGCCCGCCGACCCGGTCGATCTCCCCTTCCTGCAAGACCCGCAATAGCTTCGCCTGCAGGTGGATGGGAATCTCGGTGACCTCATCGAGCAGCAGGGTGCCCCCGTTGGCAATTTCAAACTTTCCTTCCTTGCATTTGATGGCCCCGGTGAAAGCCCCCTTTTCATGGCCGAACAGTTCACTTTCAAGCAGCCCCTCCGGCAGGGCGGCGCAGTTGAGGGCAATGAAAGGCCGGTCTCGTCTGTCACTGTGCTGGTGGATGTAGCGAGCGAACATTTCCTTGCCGGTACCGCTTTCACCCTGAATGAAGATGGCGGCGCTGGTGGCCGCAACCTTTTTGACCATCTCTTTGAGCCGAAGCATTTGCTGATTCTGGCCAATGATGGGCCTTTGGTCCCTGGGAGCAGCACTCTCCTGTGCTCTCCTTTTCGACTCGAGGAGTCCGATCGATAGTGCCAGGCGCTCAGGCTGAACCGGTTTGATCCAGAAATCATGAGCGCCCAGCTCCATCATTTCCGTGGCATCGCCGAGGGACGCTCGTTCGCTCATGATGATCACGGGTGGGGCGGAGGCTGACGCTTGCTGCATTTGCAGCAGCTCCACCACTTGACTCCGGTTGCCGTTGAGACTCACCAGGACGAGTTCCGGCTGTTCTTTGCGCAGGATATTCAAAGCCGATTTGACGGAGTCCGTGGTGAGCGGGATCCGCCCCTGGGTCCTCACGGTCTCTGCCAGGTTCTGAGCATGCCTGGGATTGGGTTCAATGATCAAGATGGCCATAGTCGTTCCCGTGTCCGCTCGGGTTGGCTTTCAGTGGTGCTTGAGCTGGATATATTCGAGCTGCTGTTTGGCAGCCGTCTGCCAGAAGGTCTGGTTGGAACCCATCAGGCTGGTCAGCTTCTCGATGGCTTTTTCGGTCTGTCCCAGCTCCAGGTAGTGTTTGGAGATGTCATAGTGCAACTGGTCCCTCTGGTGTTCCGTGCCGGCAATGGTGGCGGCTTCCTCGAGCACGGCGATGGCCTTGTCATGTGCTCCTGACTTTCGGTAACAGCCAGCCTGAATCAGATAGCACTGAACGAGGTCGTCCGAGTGGGTATCCGTCTGCTCCATTTGTTCCGAGGTTTTCTGAAGCCAGCGGGCCGCCTTGTCGCACTCCCCCAGGTGCGCCAGGCTTTCGGCCAGGATGGCGGAGAGGGATGGAGAGACGGCCACCGCCAGTTCGGCCTCGGGCAAGCTCTCGAGGTATTCCACCGCCTTGGCGTAGTGCTGTTGAGCAAACGCCATGCGGGCCAGAAGCCGTTTTTTCCCGGCCTCGTGGTCGGCTCCCTGAACTTGGTTGCAGAGCTTCTCCGCCCGCTCGAAGTCTTTGGCCAGCAACGCGGTTTCGGCCGCCTTGAGGATGAGTTCCGCTCCCGCCTCGGCTCCCTGCTTTGCCATGATCCCTTCATAAAAGGTGATAGCCTTCCGGTACTGTTGGATCCCGGCATAGCTGTCCGCAATCATGCGCTGAAATTCCACCGTATGGGCATTGGGGAAAGAATCCGGGTGGCGTTCGTAAAGGGAGATCACGGTGCCGTAGTCCCGGTTCTGATAAGCGGAATGCAGCCAGTCGCTGATCACTTGCCGCCGGAGGGCCAGGAAATCTTCGTTGGAGGCTGGCGGCAGGCTCTCCTGAAGATGGCCCTCGATGACACCAAGACTGGCGTCAAAGTTGCCGTATTCGTGTTCGCGCAGGGCAAGCTTCAGATGGATCAGCTTGGTGAGCTGGGGTGAGAAGGATTTCTGGGTAAGTTCCCGAAAGAAGCGGAGGTCGTCTTCAGGGGCGAGTTTCCCTTCGCTTTTCAGCAGTTCCGCTCTTCGAATCTGGGCAATGATGTCAGCGTCGGAATCGGGGTGGTCGCTATGAATGTGATCGAAAAGCTTACCGGCGAATTCCGGTTGGTCCTCGGCTGAAAAAATTTCGGCAATCTTGGCCAGCACCAGCGCTCGATGAGGATCTTCGGGCTGCAGGTTCAGGTACCAGAGCAGCAGCTCGCGGCTCCGGTCAAATTGTTTCTCGAAGAAATGGCAATCCCCAAGATACTTCAGAATGAGCGGTTGCGTGAGATAGTATTTCGGGTATTCCGTCAGGCATTGTTCGAAGGTTTCTGCGGCGGCAGTGTATTCACCCATACTGTGCTGGGAAGTCCCTAGCAGCCAGAGGAGGTTGAGTCTTTGGGCTGGTTCCAGGGGCAATCCCAAGGCTGCTCGGAAGGCGGTAACAGCTTGCGGCAACGAGCCGGTCTTCTGGTGGATGGCGCCCAATTCCAGCAAGCAGAGGACGGCAACCGGGTGGCCGGGATAGTCTTGAACGGCTGCCTGGAATGCCTTGAGCGCCTTTTCGGGCTCCCCTGCGGCGGCATGGGTCAGGCCCAGTCGATAATAGGCCCACCCTGCCTGGATCAGCGTCGGGTCGGCCCTGATGGCCGCCTTGTATTTGGTGGTGATCTCGGTGGAGCTCAAATCCAATTCATGCTGATTTAAGAAAAAAGCGCTGTCGGCCAGACCGTAGGCTGCCACCGCGGATTCATCCCGTGACAATCCGGCCTCCTTGAGGAGACGGGCATATTCCACATGGGCTTGCTCATACTGCTGCTCCGCCAGCAGTCGGTTGGCTTGCCGGACTGGTTCCGAGAGGCTGCCTTCGGCGATTTCCCGGTATCTTGGCGCGGCGGACGCTGTGGGCGTGTGGGAAGGCTCGGGCGTGGGTGCTTGAACGGGTTTGACCCCGTTATTGGCAGCGGCGCTGGAGCCGCTGGCGGGCTCTGCCGGGGCTTTGGACGGATGGGGGGCGACGTCGCCGGTGGGAGTACCGGCGCTTTTTCCCGATGGACCGGCGACAGCCTTCTGGGCTTGGGGATCTTTGGCCCCGCCCGCCTTCGCTGGTGCCGGCGGGAGGATGTCAAGCATCAGCCGATAGACCCCCGGAGCCGGCTTTTCCGGCGGCAGGAAGCTATGGCTCACTACACAGTCCGGGGTCCGGAAGTGTACCTGAACCTGGGAGCCGTTCGATGAATCGAGTACCTTGATGGTCGCCACAGTTGATGCCGCGTCGGGCATCTGGATTTGCGGTTCGAGCCCGGTACGCAGTTCCTTGAAGGAGATGACGACTTGCTCCGGAGAAGTGGCTTCAATGCTGGTGGGACGTTCACCTTTGACTTCCAGGACCAGGCGGGTAAAGGTCACGACGGAGGTCTTCTGCACGCCCCGCCGCAACCGAAGCAATTCGGAAAAACCGGTAGCGGCAGCAGTCGTGGGGAGTGTCAATATACCGACGCTGCCCAGGTACAAAACCAGGCAGAGCGAGACCAGTTTGTGACGGGTGTTCATCCTGTGGCGACCGCCGAATGAAATCGTTGGGTGTCTATGCCAGGCTGATGAGCGAGGCCTGGAGCCATCTTCGCTTCTCCTCCCGCGTAACCTGAAACGGGAGAAGTCCACAAGCAGCCAGCAAAGAACATGCCAGGCCTGGGGTGAGGAGGTGGCAGGCTGGAGATGACGAGCGGCCGGCCGGCTCAGCCGTCCAGGGTGGGGTAATGGATTCGCTTTTTCTTCAGCTTTTCGATGAGGGTCGTGCGATTGAGACCGAGCAGGCCGGCGGCCTTGTTCTTGACCCCTCCTGATTTTTTCAGGGCTTCGAGGATCAGATGGTTCTCGAGGTCGTCCAGGATCTTCTTGAGATCGATACCCTCCTCCCCTATCTCCATCAAGGGGTGAACGCTGCCGACTTCCTGCAGCCGCATGCGCTGGGGGAGATCTTCCACCCGGATCTCATCGGTTTCGACGAGAATCACCAGACGTTCGATGACATTTTCCAGTTCCCGGACATTGCCGGGCCACTCATAGTGAAGGAGGATATCGAGGGCGTTGCGAGCTAGTGTCCATCCGGAAACCCCGTGTTTTGTATTTGCTGACCTGACGTAAGAGCTAGATTGGGAGCTTCAGAGGTCAGAAAGGCATCCGAGATCCAGTGATTTAAAG
>JAPXSS010000023.1:0-32226 GCA_033812955.1 Syntrophobacteraceae bacterium
CGCTCACCCCAACGATGGCGATCAGTTCCCCGGCCCCTACCGTGAAGTGGATGTCTTTCAGCACCGGTTCGTTGCCGTAGTGGAAATGGACATGCCGGAATTCGATGTTCCGGGCAATGGGGGGCAATGGGAGGGCGCCCGGGCGCTCGATGATTTCCGAGGGCGTGTCGAGAAGGTCGTAGACCCGCTGGGCGGCGGCAATGCCCTGCTGGAGCGTCAGGTTCATCCCGCTCAGGCGCTTGATCGGTTCGTAGAGGAGGATCAGGGCGGCCAGGAAGGAGAAAAAATTACCCGGGGTCGAGATCCCCTGGATCACGCTGTAGCCGCCATAGCCGATGATGGCCACAATCCCGATGCCGCCGAAAAATTCCATGAGCGGCGGCAGCAGGGTATTTACGGAAGCGGCCTTCATGGCGTAGTCGAACGACCGGGTGTTCTCTTTGCCGAAGCGCTTCTTTTCGTATTCTTCCATCCCGAAGGCCTTAACGATGCGATTGCCGCCAATGGTTTCGTGGAGAATGACCGAAATATAGCCCATCGCCTCGAGACTCTTGGTGCTGATGGCGCGGAGCTTCTGGCCGAATTTGACGATGGGCAGGAAGGCGAAGGGCAGGATGAAGACCGCGATGATGGCCAGCTGCCAGTCCCGGTAGAAGACCACCCCGACCAGCCCGACCACACTGAGGGCGTCCCGGATGATGCCGGTGGCGCATTCCTTGACGGCCGACTGGATCTGGGCGACGTCGTTGGTGATGCGTGACATCAGGATGCCGGTCGGCGTCCGGTCGAAGAAGGAGAGCGAGAGTCGTTGAAGATGATCGTAGAGGAGCTGGCGCAGGTCGGCGACGATCCGATTGCCTATATAGCTCATGAGGTACCCCTGACCCCAGGCGCAAAGCGATTTCATCAGGAAGATCAGGAGCACCACGATCGGCAGGATCTGGAGCATGGCCACCTTCTTCTCGATGAAGATTTCATCCAGCACCGGCTTGATGAGATAGGCCGAAGCGGCGGTGCAGGCCGCGACTCCCAGCATGCACAGCACGGCCGCCGCCAGCCGCCGCCAGTGGGGTGCAATCAGCCGGCTAAGGCGCTTGATGATGGTCATGGATGATGATGATGAACTCATTGCTCAGGCCTCTAGGGAATTCTCAGAAGAGCGGGCAGGAGGCCCGCTGCATGGAATCGGTCAAAGAGCTGGAGCAGCGCGTAGATCCAGACAAACCACACCGCGTCGAGGAAGGTGCGGCGGTAGGTCCTGGTGTTGACCAAATAGGTTTCGCCTTCGTGAAAAAGCGCGAATTTGGGAATGAACCGGGGGGTGCGGTGCAGGTAGTCGGTGTAGGCTTGCCCGTGAAGAGCCGCGAGGCGCTGGTCTTCGTCCAGGGTGGTGAGCGGGTAATAGAGGAAGAAGCCGAGGATCAGCAACCCGGTGATGACGAGACTGCCGGTGGCGCACCCCAACCCGACCGCCCCGATGAAGCTGAAGAGATAGAGCGGATTGCGGACGATGGAGTAGGCGCCTTCGGTGACCAGAGTCTGCTCCTTGTACCCGGAAATGTACATGGCGGCCCAGACCCGCCCGAGGGCGCCGATACCGACCAGAATCAACCCGAGGGTATTCAGGAAGGCCAGGAACAAGCCGGTCTGGGGCCAGGCATGGTCGGTGATCAGGAGCAGGGCGACGAGCACCAGGGCAAATTTGCGCGTGGTATCCGTTCGCGATCGGGCAAGGCACCCAGCGAATCGGCTGAAGGCCGACGGCGGTCGACTGGGGTTCATGGCTGTCCTTTCAGTTCAGTAAGCTGTGGGCCGCTTCCACCACCTGGGACACCGTCACTGCGGTCATGCAGCGATGATCGGTGGGGCATTCGGTTTTCAGACACGGGGCACAAGCGGCTGGCTGCCGCACAATCCGGCATGATGGTGACAGGGGTGAGGTGGTGGTGTGATCGGTGGAGCCGAAGATCGCAACGATGGGCACGTCGAAGGCTGCCGCCACATGCATGGGCCCCGAATCGTTGGTGACGAGCAGACGGCATTGGGACAACAGCGCCATGAGCTCCCGGACGGAAGTCCGGCCAGCCAGGTTCAGCGGTTGGGTGTGCATTACTGCGGCCACCTCCCGGCCGATGGCGGCCTCGTTGGGTCCACCGAGGATGAGGATTCGGGCGGAAAAGTCGGTGGCGATCAGATCCGCTGCCGCCGCGAACCGTTCGGGCGGCCAGCGCTTAGCGGACCCATAGGTGGCGCCGGGATTGACGGCTACCCAGAACCCGTCCCCCAGCCGCTGACCGGCCCAGGCTCGTTCTTCCGCCGTGCAGCAGAGATGCAGCCGCCTGCTGCCGCCGGTGATGCCGAGACCGGCCAGCATGGTGAGGTAATACTGCGTATGGTGAAGGCGGCGAGCCCGGCGCCAGCCCCACACCCGGTGCGTCAGCAGCAGGGCGCGGCCGTCCGTAGTGTAGCCGGCCCGCCGCGGGATGCGGGCGAGCATGGTCATGATGGCGGCTTCGATAGCGTTTTGGAACAGGATCGCCAGATCGAACCGTTCCCGGCGGAGCTCCCGGCAGAAGCGCAGCAGCCCGCCACGCCCCCCATGCTCCCCCTTCTTGTCGTAGCGCAGCAGGCGATCGCACGCCGGGTGATGGCGCAGCAGTTCAGCCACGACGGGGTTGGCGGCAACCACCACTTCCGCGGCGGGAAAAGCGGTCCGCACCGCCGCCAGGGCGGGAGTCGTCATGACCGCGTCGCCGATCCAGTTGGTGGAACGAATGAAAATCTTCCCGATTCTGGCTGAATCAAAAACCGTCATAAAACTCTGAATCGAAGCCCCTGCCAAGCCCGTCCCTGCGTAAAGCGTTGTCTTACATCGTAGGGGCGGGGTTTATCCCCGCCCGGAAGCTTCTCTGAACCCCCTGATTCTACAACATTGTCCCCAAGACGCCCGTCAACTCCACCCTAAACCTTCTCTCCTCCACCATCCGCCACCCGTCACGGCTGCAGCAGGACCCATTTCCCCTGTTCGACTTTCACCATCACCAGGGAATCGGTCCCCAGGCCGTTGTGGTCCTCCGGGGTCAGGGTGTAGATGCCGCTGATGCCGACGTAGCCCTTGGTCTGCTCGATGGCGGCGCGGAGCGCTTCCGGTTCGGTGCCCACCCGGCGCATGGCATTGGCCAGGAGATAGATGGCATCCCAGGCATAGCCGGAGTGGGTATTGATGGGATACTGCTGATCAAAGTGGTAGACGTCCTTATAGAGCCTCAGGAAGTCTTTGATGACCGCCTTCTGCGGGTCGCTGTCCGGGAGCTGGTCGACCACCATGAGCTTGGTCGAGGGCATGATGCTGCCTTCGGCCGCATCCCCGGCCAGTTCGAGGTATTTCGGGTCGGGCTGGCCATGGCACTGGTAGAGTGGTATTTTCAATCCCAATTGTTTGACATTCTTGGCTACGCGCGCCCCGGCCGGGCCGATGGTCCAGCAAATGACGGCCTGGGCCCCACTTTCCCGGATCTTGAGGAGCTGCGGGGTCATGTCGGTATCGGTTACCGCAAAGGCTTCCTTGATGGCGATCTCAATCCCGAATTCGGGGGCAAGCTGCTCCAGGACGACGAGGCCGTCCTTGCCGAAGCCGTCGGTGGCGGTGAACAGCGCGACCTTGACCTGCTTCTGGTCCCTGAGATAGCCGTAGAGCTTCCTGGTGGCGACGGTGGTGCGCTGCGGGGTCTTGAAGGTCCAGTGGAAAGGTCCGAACTTGCCGCCCGCAATCACCGGATCGCCGCCGATGGTCATAACGATGGGCCGATGGGTGGTATCCTCGAGGTAGGGTTTGACCGCCAGGCCTTCATCGGTGCGGGTGGGGCCGATGAGAGCGACGACTTTGTCCTTTTCCACAAGCCGCTTGGCTTCCATGAGCGCCTTGGTCGGGTCGCTTTCCGTATCTCCGGTGGCCATTTCCAGCGGTCGCTGGTTGATGCCGCCTTCCTTGTTGATCTTATCCACGACCATTTGCGCCACCAGTTTGGTGGGAGTGCCGATGGAAGCCGCCGGTCCCGAGAGCGCAAAAAAAGCCCCGATCTTGATCGGCTCCTCGGCGCGGACCGGGCTCCCATTCAGCAGTAAAGACCAGCAGAGCGAGATGACAAAACAAACCAGTATGACCCATCCGTGTTTCCTGACGCTCATGGTTTCTCCTCCTGTTGACGGTTGGCTTTTATGGTGCGTACGGCTGAGAATTTGACTTCTGACATGGTACCTCACCATCATTCCGGCTTATAGACCGTCGGAATGATGGGGTGATTCATGGGGAAAAAGTCCAAAATTGAGTCGTTCACAGTATAACTCTCGGCTCCTCGCCGCTTCACCGTTTCACCGCCTCAAATATTCCGCTGATCGAACACCCGCTTGCTCTTTCGGTCGGTACGAGGCAGGGTGCCGTAGTCGACCAGTTCGACCTGGGGGCGGACCAGGATTTTGCTTCGGATTTCACTGGAGATGAGATCCGCCAGCTGGCGATCGGCATCGGGGGATTCACCGCCGACCCGTTCCACCTTGAGGAGCATCATATCGCGCCCGTCTTCCCGGTGGTAGAGGTGGACCTGGTATTCGCTGCCCACCTGCGGGAGCTGCGACAGGACATGGTCGATCTGGCTGGGATAGATATTGACGGCGCGGAAGATGAACATATCGTCGGAGCGGCCGAGCAGGTGATCGTGCCGGGGCAGAGGATTGCCGCAGGGGCAGGGTTCGGGGATGAGGCGGGTCAGGTCCCGGGTGCGATAGCGGATGAGCGGGGCCGCTTCCTTGCGCAAGGTGGTGACCACCATCTCGCCCGTCTCCCCCGGTGGCATCGGTTCGAGGGTGTCGGGATCGAGGATTTCGAGGATGTAGTAGTCGGCCCAGTAGTGAATGCCCTGGTGAGCGCTGCATTCCAGGCCGGAACCGGGTCCGTAAAGTTCGGTCAGGCCGGGAATGTCGAAGAGTTCGTCCACTCCCGTGATTTCCCGGACCCGCTGGCGCATTCTCAGGCTGGGGCGTTCGGCCCCGAAGATCATTTTCTTCAAGCCCAGCTGCTTTTGGATACCGCGCCGCTCGATCTCTTCGGCAATCAGGAGGGCCATGGAAGCCGTCGAACAGAACACCGTGCTCTGCATATCGACCAGCATCTGGCAGTGGATTTCGGTATTGGCGGGGCCGACCGGGACTGCCATGGCTCCGAACCGCTCGCAGCCCGCCTGAAAGCCGACCCCGGCAGTCCACAGCCCGTAGCCGACGGCGATCTGCACCCGGTCCAGAAGCGACAGTCCGGCCATCTCATAGCAGCGGGCGAACATATTCGCCCAATCGTCGAGATCCTTTCGGGTATAAGCGAGGACCTTCCGTTTGCCGGTGGTCCCGGAAGAGGCGTGGATACGGCAGATGCGCTCGAAGGGCACCGACCTCAGGGGGAAGGGATAGTCGTCCTGGAGGTCCTGCGCGCTCAGGCACGGCAGGCGGCGCAGATCGTCCAGGGAGCGCACCTGGTCGGGGTGGACCCCGGCGCGGTCGAGCCGCTCCCGATAGAATGGCGAATTATGGTATGCATGGGCTACAGTCCATTGCAGCCCCTGCAGTTGCAGGGCAGCCAGTTCCTCGCTGGACGCCAGGACTGGCATGAACGAGATGGTCATCTAAACTCTCCTGATCGCATGCGGAAATCGCAACGGTTGTTGGTCGGGAATTCAAGCCCTTGCTGCAAGCCCTCCATAACACAAAGGACAGGTTTTTGCATAAAAAGAATGCAGGCAGCTCCGCCGCCCGGAACCGACGACGGTAAGAGGCGCAGACGCGGGCAGCCGACCGCATTGGTCATGCCGGGGCCATGCCGCACCTTGCCGACAGGGGTCACCGTGATGCCTGCATCCTGATGGAGCCATGAGCAGGATAGAGGTCGATTTTCCTGGAGGTGACCTAACGATATAGAATCTCTACCGGGCAGATCAAGAAGTCTGCCAAAGGCAACGCTTCCGTCTTGAAAAACCGGATGCCCCGGAACAATGGTTGCAGTTGGCAGTGGGGCGAATGCAATTGTTTGGACGAAACCGGCAGGTTTATGCGAAGATGACCGGGTAGAAGTCAGATCGGCATCTTTTGCAGCTCGGTGGCAGGTCGCCGGGGGACACCTCAGCTGGAGTGTCTCAAGCCATGGATAATCTCCGCATCGGAGTTAAAGAGCCAATCCTCCTGCTGTCCAGGGCAGCGGACAAGGTTGTAAGCCTGAAACCTGGAGCGACGATCCGGGCGCAGGTGGCGGAAGTGCTCCCGGGAGGTGAAGTCAATCTGCGGATTCAGGGCAATCTGTTTCGAGCCAAGTCTCTCCTGCAGCTTCCAGAAAACGCCAGTGTCCTGCTCAGGGTAGTCGGGCAGAAACCGGGGGAAGGAGCCGCCGAGGTCCGCCTTCAGTTTGTGGAGGTGCTTTCTTCTGCCCCCGATGGCGCTGGCCAGGTGCTGCAGAAAGCGGTCGCCGACCCTTTGGCGTTAAAGACCCAGGAGCTGGCATCCAGGCTGGCCCTCAAGACCCAGAATCCCGCAGGACTGGCGGCGACTGTAGAGAATCTGCTGAAGGCTCTTCCCGACACTCCGGCGAGAATCCCGGCGGAGACTCGCGAACGTCTCATGACTCTCCTTCAAACAAGCCTGCGGACTACCGGAGAAAGCATCGAGGAGCGGATGACGGCGCTCCTGCGCCAGTTTGGGGACCGGAATTGGCCGCCGATGCGTGAACTGGCAGGCATCAAGGCGCAAGTCTTCGCGGATATCGAAACGATCTCACAGTTCTCTCTGCAATCCACTTTGGCCAATACCGGCGTGGGCCTGGAGGCGAGGCTGAGGGCACTGGCGGAGGGCACTGCCCTGATGGGTGAACGATTGCCGGGGCAGCCGCCGAGCGTCTTGGGCCCCGAGCAGGTCACCGGGTCCGATCCTTTTCAAGCAGAAGTCAAGGAAGCGCTGGTACGGCTAAACCAGCAGGGTGTGCCGCTTCCGACGGAGGTGAAGCAGGCATTGGCGCAGATGGACCTGTCGGGTCCGAGTCTGCCGGTTGAGCTCAAGGAAGCGCTGGTGCGGCTGAATCAGCAGGGTGTGCCGCTTCCGACGGAGGTGAAGCAGGCGTTGGTGCAGATGGACCTGTCGGGTCCGAGTCTGCCGGTTGAGCTCAAGGAAGCGCTGGTGCGGCTGAATCAGCAGGGTGTGCCGCTGCCAACGGAGGTGAAGCAGGCATTGGCGCAGATGGACCTGTCGGGTCCGAGTCTGCCGGTTGAGCTCAAGGAAGCGCTGGTGCGGCTGAATCAGCAGGGTGTGCCGCTGCCGGCGGAGGTGAAGCAGGCGTTGGTGCAGCTTGAGCCTCAAACTCCGCCGCCGCCATCCCCGGCTGATTCCCTTCAATCTGACTTCAAAGCGAGGCTACTGCAGATCCGGGAGATGGTTCTGGATCAGCAGGCCCAGCTGCTCAAGCTCGACCTGTCTGAAAGAATCGCGAACGCCGGGCCGTTGAAGGAAGAGAAGACGGTCCTGGACCAGATGCTGAAGTCCATCGACGGGCTGCTGCAGGATGTGGAAACCTTCCAGTTGCTGTCCAAACTCACCGATTCGTTCTACACCTTCCTGCCCTTTGTCTGGAAGGGACTGAAAGAAGCGGATCTTGCCTTCAAACGCAGCGGTGACGGCCCCGGTGGCCGATCATACTACTGCCTCGTGCACCTTGAACTCGAAGAACTTGGCAAACTCGATATCGTTGCGATGATGGCGGGCGCCGAATTCTATGTGACCTTCAAAAGCGATCATGACTCATTCCGCTCGGTCTTGGAGACCCACCTGAACGAGCTGCAGGAACAGTTTGCCGCGAAGGGGCTCAAACTTGGGCTAGTCAGCTTTTATGACATGGAAGAAAAACAGCTTGCGCCGTTCGAACGGCTCGAATCGTTCGAGAGCCTCGTCAGCATCAGGATCTGAGCCTGGAGATCACCCCGTGGATGAAAAGCGAAAGAAAGCAGTTGCGCTCCAATACCGGCACCAGGTTGATCGGGCCCCCAAGGTGGTGGCCAAAGGCCAGGGAATCATCGCCGAACGGATCATCGAGATTGCCGCGGAACACAACATTCCACTGAAGAGAGATCCGGCCCTCATTGAAGTCCTGTCAAAAATGGATCTCGAACAGGAGATTCCACCCGAGCTCTATCGGGCGGTGGCCGAAATTCTGGCCTACGTCTATAAGATGTCCGGAAAGCTCTAGCGATCGTCGCACTCCAAAACGACTCTTCAATGGACCCGCCACCTTCCGCACAAGACCGAACAACCGCGCCTGTTCAGCTCGATCGGATGCCGCCGGGGGAGCGGGGGGTGATGGTCGCCGTGTTCCCTTTAGATACGGCTGCCAACCCTCACGCGTTAACTCAAGGGCCGTGGCCACGAAATCCTCCTCTGCAAACGAGATATTTAGGCTCATCGCGGATTAACGTGAGAGAAGCCATCTTGTCATTCCGAGGCCAAGGGCCGAGGAATCTCGATTCTTGAGGCAATTCAACTAGATTCCTCGCTACGCTCGGAATGACACCAAGGACATGACAGGCCTTCTCCACGCAAATTCGTGATGAGCCGAATATTTAATACATGCCAGCATGCCGAGGCTTGGCGTACAAGATGCTGGATGAAGCGACAGCTCAGACAGGTGGTGGTGGAGGTCACCCAGGTGTCGGCCTGTTAAGCTCGGTTATCGTCTCGGAACCTGTGTAAAGACGGTTTTGTAGGTGAGTCCCTCCTGTGGGAGCTGTTCGGGAGCGACCAGCTGGATGCGGGCGCCGAGGCCTAGGGCGCGGCGGATGTGGCTGCGAACCAGATCGAGATACTGAGGGCGGTTGCCGCCGGGGAAATCGTGGGTGGCGGTCCTGGCAAGCTGGAGTTCCAGTTGTTCGCCAATGCCGTAGCGTGTGGTGACAATCAGGCGAAAGTCGTCGAGGAGCGGGTCGATCCCCTGGAGCAGAGCTTCCACCTGTTCCGGGTAGAGCGGGATGCCGCGGATGGAAAGCCGATGGTCGGTGCGGCGAAGAATCGGAGCGATGCGGGCTGAAGTGCGGCCGCACGAACAGGGCGCTTCCCGGAGGACGGTGATATCCCCGGTGCGGTAGCGGATAAGCGGGTAGGCCTCAGCGGTGAGTGTTGTCAATACCAGCTCCCCCTCATGGCCATCCGGTACCGGCTCACCGGTAGCCGGACGGACCAGTTCTGCCAGAAACTGATCTTCGGCGAGATGCAGACCATCCTGGGCGGGGCATTCGCCGGCCACCCCCGGCTCGACCATTTCGTTCACCCCGTAGAGGCCGTAAACCGGAACCTGGAATACGGTTTGGAGCCGTTCTCGGGTGCTTTCGACAAGAGGGTCGGGCCCCAGGAGGATCAGCCGCAGGTGGAGGTTCGAGGGACCGAGTCCCTGCCGTTCGAGGGTTTCGGCCAGGTGCAGGGCGAAAGCGGCGGTGGTGGCCAGTACGGTCGAGCGGAAGTCCTGCATGATCTGCAGCTGGAGGGTGGCCGAGATGGTGGCCGAGGGGGCGAGTGTGGCGCCGAGCTGTTCGGCGGCGTGGTTGAAGGTGAAGGCTCCGGGAAAGAGGCTGAAGTTGAAGGCCACCTGGACGATGTCCCGTTCCCGGATTCCCAGCTGTTCGTACAGACGCACCATGAGGGATTGCCACATCCCGGCGTCATGGCGGGTGAAGCCGACCACAATGGGGCGGTCCTGATCGAGCCATGTCGGATTGCTGATTTTCAGTCGAACGATGCTCTTGAGCGGTTCGGCAAAGAGGCCGTAGGGGTAGTGGGCGGCAAGGTCCTGACGGGTGGTGAAGGGGAACCGGGCAAGAGCGTCGACGGAGGCAACATCCTCGGGCAGGAGCTGCAGCGCGTCCATCCGCCGACGGTAAAAATCAACGTTGAAATAGGCGCGGTTGAGTGTCACCTGCAGCTGTTCCATCTGCAGCTGGCGGGTTTCCTCGCGGGACCGGTATCCGATCGTTGCCTGGGCCATGTGATCCCCCCTTAGCGTTCCCACTTGTGTTGATAATCCCTTCCCAGGTAGGCCCGCTGGACATCGTCGTGGGCCATCAATTCCCTGGCAACCCCGGACAGAATGATGCGGCCGGTCTCGATAACGTAGGCGCGTCCGGAAATTTCTAGGGCGCCCATAGCGTTCTGTTCCACCAGGAGAATGGTGGTCCCCTGTTCATTGAGGCCTTGAATGGTCCGATAGATTTCTTCCACCACCAGCGGGGCAAGCCCCAGCGAGGGCTCATCGAGAAGTAGCAGACGCGGTTTGGCCATGAGCGCGCGGGCGATGGAAAGCATTTGCTGCTCGCCGCCGCTCAAAGTTCCCGCTTTCTGCCGCTGCCGTTCGTAGAGGATGGGAAAGCGGTCGAACATATCCGGCAACGATGCCGCAATGTGCTTGCGCCCAAAGAGATAACCGCCCAGTTCGAGGTTTTCCAGCACAGTCAGGTTGGGAAAGAGTTGCCGGGCTTCGGGCACCTGCACCAGGCCCAATCGGACCACCTGCTCTGGTGCCAGCTGGTGGATCGGTGCGCCGGCAAACTCGAGCGTTCCCTCAGAAGGCTTGATCAGCCCGCTCACTACCCGCAGCAGAGTGCTCTTGCCAGCCCCGTTCGAGCCGATCAGAGCGACCACTTCCCCCTCCGCCACATGAAAGGTCACGCGCCGTAACACCTGAATGGCCCCGTATCGAGCCGATATGCCTTTAACTTTCAGCAATGGATTCCAATCCCCTTAAAAAGCGAACCGCAGAACCGGAGAAAAGTGCACCGCTGTTCTGCGGATCGTCTTTCACCGCCTCTTCTGGCCTAGGTAGGCGGCGATGACGCGATCGTCCTGTTGAATTTCACGCGGGGTGCCCGAGGCGATCTTGGAGCCGTGCTGGAGCACCTCGACGCGATCCGCAAGGCGCATGACCACGTTCATGTCGTGTTCTACCAGGATGAGCCCGAGCCCGTGATGGCGGAGCCCGGAGATGTATTCCACCAGCAGGTCGCTCTCCCTTGGGTTGAGGCCGCCGACGGGTTCATCGAGCAGGAGTACCCGCGGGGAGAGGGCCAGGGCGCGAGCCAGTTCAAGCAGCTTCTGGTCCAGGAGGCTGAGCTTTTCGGCGGTTGCCGGAGCCTGGTCAGCCATGTCGAAGGCTTCCAGGAGGGCGAGAGCCTTTTCTCGCAGGGTTGCCTCTTCCCGGCGTTCCTTCCAGGAATGGCCGTAGGAGGCGAGAAATCCCGCCCGACCATGCCGGTGAAACCCCAGCAGGACGTTTTCCAACACGGTGAAGTGATGGTAGATCTGGGTTGCCTGAAAGGTCCTGCCAATGCCGAAAGCGGCGATTTGATGGGGCCCAAGTCCGGTCAGTGCGGTCGTTCCGAGCTGGATGGTGCCTTGTTCGGGTTTGAGGAGCCCGGAGATGATATTCAGCAGGGTGGTCTTACCGGCACCGTTGGGGCCGATGAGGGCGACGATTTCCCCCGAATGAACGGTCAGATTCACTTCATTGAGGGCCTGGAGGCCGCCGAACGACAGGGAGACATTCTGTACCGCCAGGAGAGGTGGTTTCACCCCGGCTGGTGCTGCTTCGAGGGCTGGAGAAGCGGGAGCCTCATCGCCGTGGGCCGTCGGGAAGGTCAACCGGGATGCTGCTGTTCCTGCGGCAAGCCTCCTGGCGGCGGATGCCGTATCATCGCTGGGTTGATTCCCGGCGTGCTGTCGAGTGCTTGCCAGTTGCACCAGGGTTGGCACCAGTCCCCGACGGCAGAAGACCAGGACCCCGGTCAGGACGAGTCCATAGACCAGGACGTGGAAGTCTTCAAACCGATGGAGCATTGACGGCAGGCCGGTCAGCAGCACGGCGCCGGCCAGGCCGCCCCAGATGCTTCCCATGCCTCCCACCACCACCATGGTGAGGATTTGGACGGAATAGAAGATATCGAAAGTCTTGGGGCTGATGAAGGTGACATAGTGGGCGTAACAGAAACCCGCCAGGGCGGCGTACAGAGCACTCAGCACAAAGGTGGTCACCTTGTAGCGGAAGGCGGGAACCCCCAGCGCCTGGGCCGTCAGTTCTTTCTCGTGGATGGACCGGAGGGCCCGGCCGATGCGGGAGTCGACCAGATTGAGGGTCAGGGCGAGCATGATCAGAAACAGGGTCCAGATGAAATAGTAGAAGCTTCGATCGGTGCCGATCGCCCACGCTCCCAGGTTGAGCCGGGGAATGCCTGGAAAGCCCGAAGGGCCGCCGGTGACGCTTTCGAAATGTTCCAGCAGGATGCTCACGATGATATTGAACCCCAGGGTGGCCATAACCAGGTAGTTGCCTTCGAGCCTCAGGGTCGGCAGGGCGAGCAAAAAGCTGATGCCGCCGGTCAGGGCCATGGCAAAGAGCAGGGCGGCGGCCAGCGGCCACTGCCAGGTAGTGCTGGCGATGGCCGAGAGGTAGGCGCCCATGGCATAAAAAGCGGCATGGCCGAGGGAAACCTGACCGGTGGAGCTGATGAGCAGATTGAGGCCGAGAACCACCAGGGCATTGAGTGCCATGATATTGAAGAGGAGCAGAAAATAGTCGTTGGGTATGGCATGAGGGAGGACCCAGACGGTGGCCGCCAATACCAGCAAAGCCCGCCAGTTCCGAGGCAACAGCGCCGTGAGCCGCAGTTGCTTTTCTGATGATTCTCCGCTCAGGTTTTCCAATGTCGCACCATAGTCAGAACGGGTTGGGCTCTGCTGATAGCCTCAGTGTACCCGAAACCTCCCTGTTTTCATCAGGAAACGCCAGGTTCGTCAGAGCCGGCGGACGGACACCGCTCCAAACAGGCCGGACGGCTTCACAAAGAGGATGAACAGCAGAATGATAAAGGCAATCGCATCCTTGGAAGCGGACGAAATATACCCGGCACCCAAGGCTTCGAGCACCCCCAGGAGCAGGCCGCCGACAACGGCCCCGGGAACGCTGCCGTATCCCCCCAGTACGGCTGCGGCAAAACCTTTCAAACCGAGCATGACTCCCGCATCGTAGCTCATGCTGGTGATGGGGGTGATGAGAATCCCGCCGATGGCGCCCAGCGCACCACTCAGAGCGAACGCCAGGGCGACGATGCGGCGCACCGAAATACCGACCAGGACCGCACCGAAGGGGTTGTCCGCCGCTGCCCGCATGGCTTTGCCGACCAGGGTGAAGTGAAAGAAAAGAAAGAGCAGCCCCAGAATGGTCAGAGAAAGGCCCAGGATCCACAGGGATTGAGGCAGAATGGCGGCTTTCAGGAAAAAGATCGGGCTGTCTCCACCGAGGGGCGGCAGGGTGTGGGCATTCTTGCCCCAGACCAGCATGGCCGATCCCCGGAACGAAATGGAGGCGCCGATGGTGATGATGACGAGGGAGAGCAGGTCACGATTGCGTGAATGCCTGATGGGCCCCCTTTCCAGCGCGACTCCGAGCAGGGCGACGGCCGCGATGGCCAGCAAGAATGCCAGCGGCATGGGCAGCCCGGCAGCCTGGTAGAGGGTGATCGTCAGCAAAGCCCCGATCATGACGAAATCACCCTGCACGAAGTTCACCAGCCCGGTCGCGTTCTGGATCAGGCAGTATCCCAGGGCAATGAGCGAATAGATGCTCCCGTTGGTGATCCCTGAGACGAAGAACTGGGGGAAAAGATGCAGCAGCATGCTGGTCAGTGAAGGGTGAAAGGTGAAGGGTGAAGAATGGCAGATGGTTCTTGATGAAATCTCGCCTGTCCTCCTTGGCCGGAGGAAGCGGAGGGGCTTTCAGGCCCGATTGCGGCCCTTGCGATCATGGAGGCCGGAGCGACCGCAGCGCGCCGGTAAGGGGGATGAATCAGCATGGCAGCTTTACGACAAATCAACTCTTCTCTCCTCCGTTCCGGTCCTGGGTTCAGGGGTGGAAAGCTGCTACTCCTGCTCGAAAGGCCTTGAGGTTGAGTTCCTGACGGTTGCCATCAAAACGGGTCAACTGGGCTGCGACGTCTTCCCGGTGGCAGAAGAGAAACCCCGAAGCCGCAGCAAAACCGAGCAGCACCAGGTTTGCGGCAACCGGTACCCCCAGTTCAATGGCAATGCTCATTGCATCGAGTGAGCAGTGGCACGCCCCGGTGGGCCCGTTGCAGAAGGCCCGGCCGCTCTCTTTGAGGTAGAATCCATGCACCATGAAGGAGTCGGGATGAAGCCCGAGAAAAACATCTGCCTGTCCGACCCGGATCAGCGGACTCACCATGCCGGAATGCCCCACTTTGAGATGGCTGATCACGTTGCCGCCGCGCTGGGCCATGCCGTGCGTTTCGGAAATCATGATCGAGTGCCCCAGGGCCAGCGCCGTTTCCGCCAGGAGCCTGGTTGCAAAGAGCACCCCCTGCCCTCCAATGCCGCTCACAATAATCTGCTGCGCTCCCATCTTCCCCCCCCTCTTTCCTCCATCCACCGCCTCACTGCTTCACCGTTTCACCGCTTATTCCCCCATGCGGGCAGACCGAAGCGCACACCCCGCACCCCGAACAGAGGGCCGGATCGATGCGGATGGGTTGTTTCTTCCCCTGCAGCTGCAGGGCGGGACATTCGAATGTTTTGACGCACAAGCCGCAGCCTTTGCACTTTTCGGTGACGGTGACCTGCTTTCTCGTCCAGGTCTCGAGCTGGCTGCGGTCCATGAGACAGGGGCGTTTGGCGATCACCACCGCCATGCCGCCCTTCCTGGCCCGCGTGTGCTTGCCGGCCTTGCGGAGCAGTTCGATCATCGCTTCCAGCTCATAGGGATCCGCTTCGGCCACCAATTGGACCCCGCAGGCCCGCACGATCTCGGGAATGGCGACTCGGGGCGCCGCAAGGCCATTGAAGGTTTTTCCCAGGGCAGGCGTGGGCTGATGACCGGTCATGGCGGTGGTGCTGTTATCGAGGATGACCAGCACAAAGCGAGCGCCTTGGACGACGGCGTTGATCAGAGCGGGAATGCCGGCGTGAAAGAAGGTGGAATCCCCGATGGTGGCGCAAAGAGGGGGAATTCCCTCGCCAGATGCCGCATAGGCGTGGTAGAAGCCAGTCGCCTGGCTGATGGAGGCTCCCATGCAGAGCACCGTATCGACGACCCCAAGATTCAAGCCGAGGGTGTAACAGCCGATATCGCTGGGATAAAGCCCTTTGGGAAAAGCCTTCTTGATGGCGAAAAAGGTGGCCCGGTGAGGGCAGCCGGCGCAGAGCGTCGGGCGTCTGCCGGGAGCGGCAGGGGCTGCCGCCGGAGGCGCTTCGGGGAGCTGCAGGAAGGGGCGGAGGATGCTCTCCACCACCTCGGGCAGGAGCTCCCCTGACGATGGAACCGCGCCCGTCGTCCGTCCGCAAACCTGCGACCGATTCTGGAACTGGAGTTCGATCACGGGGTAAGATTCTTCCAGCACGAGGATGCGCTCGTAGCGGGCGAGCAGGTCGTCACGAAAAGCCGGGGGAAGCGGGAAAGGCATGGGAACCTGGTAGACCGGGACCTGGTCCCACAGTCCGAGGTCTTGAAGGATTTCCCGGGCGTAGGCCAAAACGACGCCTGAACCCACCACGCAACGGCCGGGCAGTACGTTGGAGGAACCGTCCGCTGCCTCGTTGAGCAGGTGGGGAGCACAGTCGGGTTCATTGGCGAGTTGCGCCAGCTTGTCGTTGAGTTGGCGGTGAAGGAGCAGGCGAAACTTGGGAGTTGCCGCCCAGCGGCCGGGGTCCTTATGGAAAGCCGGAGCCTGTTCACCCTGGGAAACCGGACGCAGATCCATATCCTGTCGGCTGTGACAGACTCGCGTGGTGGGTCGCAGTAGCACCGGAAGCTGGTACCTGTCCGAGAGTGCCATCGCGAGCCGGGCGAATTCTCTGGCCTCGACGGGCGAAGAAGGATCGAGCACCGGGAGTTTGGCGGCCATGGCCAGGAAGCGGCTATCCTGCTCCGTCTGCGAGCTGTGAGGACCGGGGTCGTCCGCCACGACCACCACGAAGCCTCCCGTGACGCCGGTATAGGCGGCGCTCATGAGCGGATCGGCGGCGACGTTCAGGCCCACCTGCTTCATGATCACTGCCGATCGCCGACCGGCGTAACTGTTGGCCAGAGCCACCTCAAAGGCCACTTTCTCGTTGATGGACCATTCCAGATGCAGGTTCAGATGATGCTGGCCCTTGAGCCGTACCAGGGTGCTGAGGACTTCCGAAGCCGGGGTCCCCGGATAGGAGGTTGCCATGGTACAGGCGGATTCGAGCAAGCCGTATGCCACGGCTTCATTGCCAAGGAGAATCTGGCGTTGTTTCACGGTATACTCCAGCGGTGAATCATCCCGACCGGCAGGGTGAGACCCTCCCCACCAGCAAACAAGAGGGCCGTGGGCAGGCAGGCGCCACCACGGCCCGGTCATTACTCGCCACCTTCTAGCAGAGCTCTCGCTTGCCGGTCAAGAGAAAGGATGGGTGAAGGCTCAAACGTCGACTGTAAAAAGCGTAGGGCCTATGCTAGGATGATCCAGAGGACTTAAGGGGTGCTCATGGTCCCGAGAAACACCCTGAACCATGAGAATGAGCGCTGCTAACCCACAGCCCGCAATCTTTTCGCCAGTCAGGCGGATGAAGGGACCGGAATATGAATGATTTTCCCAAGCTTCGCCAGGGGTTGGAGGCACTGCCGTTCGAGCATGAGGGGCAGCGACTGATTCTGCTTCGCGATCGCCTGGGGTTTGCCCAGGATTCGCTCTTGATCCCTACGCATCTCGCGGCCCTGCTGCCCCAGATGGACGGTGAAAACTCGCTACGGGATCTCCAGAGCAACTACATGCGCATGACGGGTAAGCTTCTTTACCTGGAAGATCTTCAGGACTACGTGCAAAAGCTTGATGAAGGCCTTTTCCTGGAGAGCGACCGGTTTCTGGCGCTGGTCGCTCGGGAGCGGCAGGAATTTTTCGATGAGCCGGTGCGGCGGATGCAATTCGCCGGTACCAGCTATCCGGCGGACCCGCACCAACTGCGCACTCATCTTGATGGGTTCGTTGCCGGAACGGCTGATGCCGCAAGTGCGGTTGGAACCAAGGGCAATCGGCTGGTGGGCCTGATGGCACCGCACATCGACCTCAATGCCGGTGGAATCTGTTTTGCCCATGCCTATCGGGGGGTGCCAGCAGCGGAGCCGCCGTCGACCTGGGTGATCCTGGGAACGGGGCACGACTTCATCGAAAACCACTTTGCTCTGACGCTGAAGGATTTTGAAACCCCCCTGGGGCCGGCGCGCCATGACCGGGAGTTTTGCCGGGAGCTGGCAGCGCGTGCTCCGCGCAATCTGCTTGCCGGCGAATACAGCCACCGCAAGGAACACACCATCGAATTCCAGACGGTCTTTCTGGCGCACACCCAGCCCTCATTCTCGATCGTTCCGCTGCTCTGTGCCTTTGGTCTGGAGGAGTGGGAGAGCGACGGTGCCTACATCGATGAGGTGGCGGCCTTGCTGCGGCAGCTGGCGCACGAACGCAAGCCTGGAGTGAAGTTCATTGCCAGTGTCGATCTGGCCCACATCGGTCCCCGCTACGGTGATTCTTTTCGCCCGCACCGTGGTACCCTCGAGGAACACCTCGAAGCCGACCGCCAACTGCTGGAAACCCTCTGCCGCTGCGATCCGTCTGCGTTCCTGAAAGAGGCGGGGCGAGGGCGTAATTGCCGCCGAATCTGCGGGCTGGCGCCGCTCCTGGTGCTTGCAAAAATCTTCGAAGGGACTGCCGTTGGTGTGATCCTCGATCATTCGTATGCGGTGGTCGACCAGCAGAATTCCTTCGTCACCTTTGCGAGCATGGCTTTTTATGAAAGTGGCACAGGGGGATAGCTAGTACAGCGCGGCGAAAGTTCGGCACCCTTACACATGTTGCGTTTCGCTCCTCTCAACGCAACCTGCTATCCTCGTGTTAGGGCCGATGCTCTCCGTAGGTTGCGTTGAATGAACAAGAAACGCAACGGGAAGAGGAACAGCAAGACACCTGCCCAATCGGTTTGAGGCTTATGCCGCGCTGTACTGGATTCATGGACCCTCAGTCAGGATCCGGGCGGGAAGGCAACGACGGCCTCGAGGCAGTCGGCGTTGGTGAGGAGCATGATCAGCCGGTCCAGGCCGAAGGCGATGCCGGCAGAGGGCGGGAGGTGGGGCATGGCTTCCAGGAATTTAAGCGGGAGTGCACCGGGGGAGGTACCGGCCCGGCGACGCTGGTCGATGGTGGCTTCAAAGCGGCGTCGTTGTTCCCAGGGGTCGGTGAGTTCACTGAAGCCGTTGGCGAGTTCGATCCCGGCCCAATAGAGTTCGAAGCGTTCGGCTACCGTCGGACAGCCGGGCTTGAGGCGTGCCAGGGCAGCCTGGCTGGCGGGATAGTCCGTGAGAAAGCAGGGCTGAGGGAAGCCGAGGCGGGGTTCCACCTTTTCGACGAGCTCCAGGTCAAACCGGGTTTGGTCGGGGTTACCGCCGGGGTCCCAGTGGGCGAAGGTGCGAAAAGCCTCTCGTACGGTATAGCTCTGCCACCGCCCCCGCACCTCGAGCCACTGTCCCTGATAGTGCCAGCCCTCCCATCTTCCGGCGGTTTTGCAACAGGCCGCCAGAAGCGCCCGGCAATCGTGCTGGAGGACGCGGTAGTCCCCATTGGCGCGATACCATTCGAGCAGAGTGAATTCGGGGTGATGCCGCCTGCCCCGTTCACCGCGGCGGAAAGCCGGGGTGATTTGGAAGAGCTTCTGGTAGCCGGCGGCCAGCAGACGCTTCATGTAAAGCTCGGGACTGGGTATGAGGAAACCCTCGGGGTCGGCGGAGATGGGGTCGATATGAGCTTCGGGAGCCACCTCGCGGGTCAGAAGCGGCGTTTGCACTTCGAGAAAGCCCTGCTTTCGAAATAGGGTGCGCACCCGGTGCAGGACCTCTGCGCGCAACCGAAGCGGCCCCTGCTTTGCCGCCAGAACTTCGCGTTCGGTCATGGTCGAGGCTATTTCACCCGCTCGACGTAAGTGCCCGTGCGCGTATCGATTTTGATCACTTCTCCGTCGCCGACGAAGAGCGGCACCTGCAGAACATACCCCGTTTCCAGGGTGACGGGCTTCGTGGCGCCGGCCGCGGTGTCACCTTTGATCCAGGGGTCGGCCTGAATGACGCGCAGGTTGACGAAGTTGGGGAGGCTGATGCCAATGGGGCGGCCGCTGAAAAGGAGCATATCCACGAGCTGGTTCTCGATCAGGTAGTTGACGGCATCGCCCACCTGTTCTTCGCCCAGTTCCAGCTGGTCGTAAGTGACAGTGTTCATGAAATGGTAGCGTTTGTTGTCCTGGTAGAGGAACTGCATCTGCTGCTCCTCAAGATCGGCGGCAGTGAATTTGTCACCCGACCGATAAGTACGGTCGAATTGGGACCCCGTGATCATGTTTCGCAACCGACAGCGATAGAGCGCCTGCCCTTTCCCCGGTTTCGAGAATTCGAAGTCCACGACCAGATAAGGGTCTCCATCGATCTCCAATTTCAAACCCTTGCGCAAGTCTCCCGCGGTCAGCACTGCTCCCATAAGGCCTTTCCATCCTTTCTTGGAATTTGAATCACCAGTAAAAGTACCTCATTCTAGAGGTACTCACGTGAGCCGGTCAAGACAGATCGGTAAAATGATGTGCCGCTTCGCCCAGTTCCCAGTGGCCGATCAGGCCGAACGGTCGGCAAGCGAGTAGCACCGCGCCAAGGCACTCCAGGCTGTTCATTGTCGGCTCCGGGCATGGTGTGTAGGCGGGGTGCTGGAGCACGCGTTGGCCGCCGAGCGGAAGCGAATCTTGCGCCAGGAATACCTCCTGGGTCTTGGCGTGAGTGTTGGATGCAAGAGAGGCCCTCAGGAAGCCGACCGTTGCCGGGCGGCTTCCTGAGGCGCACGAGTCAGATGGTGTAATAGGTTGACCGATGGCGCTTGCGGCTGTGCGAAGTGATCCACCCGAGGAACCACCCGAACAGCAGCACCAGAGCACCGGCAATGAACCATTTGATGCGGGCTGAGAACTTCAGGTCCTCATTCTCCTGAATCAGCACCTGAATGTTTTCTTCCGCCGATGCCAGGGCGGCTTTGGCGACATCGGCTTCCTCCTTCATCCTGAGTACGTTGGCCGCTCCGCTCTTGAGTGATTCGTAAGCCGTTTCCGTCTTTTTCAGATGATCAGAGAGCTCCTTTTCTTTCTGGCTGAGGTCCGCCTTTTCCTTCACCAGGCCGTTGAGTCGCTCGTTGAGCTGCACGTTTTCCTCCTGCAATTCCTTGATGAAGACGCTTTCAGGAGGAAATGGTGCTACCGATGAGTTTTGAACCCAGCCGTCTTTGGTTCCTCCCGCTGCCCCGGTATAGCGCACCTGAATCCATTCGGCGGTTTTGAGTACTTCCAAGCCGGTTCCGGTGGGAATCATGGAGAGGACCTTGTAATTCTTGCCCGGCCCGGCCCGTAGGGCCGCTTCCTTGGGATCGGTGACATAGGCTCTGGCACCCCAGCTACTGGCAGGAAAGCAGGTGATAGTCAGGAGGAGCACCGCAAACGGCAACAGAAAAGATCTCTTCATCTTGTTTGGTCCTTCAGCATGAATGATTTTCCAGACGCTGCCTCCCCTCAGGCCTGTCCGGGGTGATCTCGAGTTGATGACCGCAAACGAAGCCTTTTCACTCAGTACAGAAAGTATTATAGAGGGAAGGTGCCGAGTACGCAAGCCAATTTGGGTCAGTTTGAAGCCGCCGGAGGAGAGGACGAAGATGTTGATCGACACTCATGCTCATCTCGATTTTCCCGAATTTGCCAACAATCTTGAGGAGATTCTCGACCGGGCCGGGAAGTCCGGCGTATCCGAGGTGGTGACCATCGGGATTGACCTGGAAAGCAGTCGGAAGGCGGTGAGACTGGCTCATACCCACCCTGAAGTCTACGCCACCGTCGGCATCCATCCGCACGACGCGTTCGTCCTGGCGATTCACGAACGAGAAGCACTCGAAGCCCTCGCGGGACAGGAGCGGGTGCTCGCGATCGGCGAGATGGGCCTCGACTACTACCGCGACCGCCAGCCTCGCGCCATCCAGCGGGAATGTTTCCGCCAGCAGCTGGAAATCGCCTGCCGAACGAAGCTGCCAGCGGTTTTTCATGTGCGTGAGGCGCATGCGGAGTTCTTTGAGATCGTGAAGGATTATGCTGCGGAGCTGGCCGGAGGGATACTGCACTGTTTTTCGGGGGATTGGGAGGTGGCGGAACGGTGTCTCGAGATGGGGTTTTTCCTCTCGATCCCGGGTACGGTGACCTTTCCCAAGGCCGAGGTGCTCCATGGGGTGGTCCGCCAGACCCCGCTGAACCGTCTCCTGCTCGAAACCGACGCCCCGTATCTGGCCCCGGTGCCCTTTCGCGGGAAGCTCAATGAGCCGGCCTTCGTGTTTCACACGGCCAAGAAGGTAGCCGAACTGCGCCGCTGTGCCCTGGATGAAGTGGCGCAGCAGACAACGGCTAACGCGCGAACGGTTTTTCGCCTGCCGTCCGCGGCAAACTGTTGAGATCAAGGAGGTTTCCTGTGGCAGAGGGGTCAGCGGAAGCGGTCTTTTGCACTCGCCAATCCTTAATCCTGGCGTCTGCCTCGCCTCGTCGCGTCCAGTTGCTGCAGTCGCTGGGCCTGACCCTCGAGGTTGCGCCGAGCGGCATCGAGGAGGAAGACGATCCCGATACGGAGCCCGGTGCTCTGGTCCGCTGGCATGCCAGGGAAAAAGCTGAAGCAGTGGCGCGCCACCATCCACGCTCCTGGGTGTTGAGTGCCGATACCATCGTCGTTTACCGTCGCAGCGTGCTGGGCAAGCCGGGAAGCGCCGAGGAGGCCTTCGCCATGCTGCAGAAGCTCAGCGGGCGGGAACATCAGGTTTACAGCGGACTCTGCCTGAAGCGGCGGGAACCGGCCTATCTCCGCCTGGAAAGCTTCAAGACCGACGTCCGGTTCAAGGCTCTCACCGCTACCGAAATCAGGGCCTACATCCAGACGGGTGAGCCGCTCGACAAGGCCGGGGCCTACGGTATTCAGGGGATGGGGGCATTCCTGGTCGAGTCACTGCGTGGTTCTTATACCAACGTGGTTGGTATGCCGCTGTGCGAGGCCCTGTCATGGCTGCTCGAAGAGGGGATTGTGGCGCCGGTGGGCGTGAAGCGTGAAGGGTGAGGGGGGTGGCAGCGGCGGGTGGCGGGAGAGCGAGCGGGCATTGGTGCCGCTAGGGAGAGCGTGGCGATGAGGGGAGTTCTTCTGGTCTCTTTTTGTGACGTCGTGGATGAAACTGTATTGAGATAACGGGACATATGGCTTCGATTGCGCGAAATCTTCTCGAAATCAACGAACGGATTCAGGCTGCCTGCGGTCGGGTGGGCCGGGAGGCGACAGAGATTCGCCTCGTTGGGGTGACCAAAATGGTACCCGTCGAGCGCATTCGGGAAGGGATTGAAGCGGGCCTCAGGATTCTTGGGGAAAACTACATGCAGGAAGCCCGGAGGAAAATCGAGAGGCTGTCAGACCTGCCTGTTTCGTGGCATTTCATCGGTCATTTACAGTCCAACAAGGCCCGGCTGGTGGTGGAGGCGTTCGACTGGATTCATACTGTGGACCGGGAAAGCCTGGCCCGTGAAATTGACCGTCACGCCCACCGGCGGGGAAAGCCCGTGCCAGTTCTCCTGCAGGTCAATACCGGTCAGGAAGACAGCAAGAGCGGTTTAGCCCCGGAGGAGCTCCTGCCTTTTTTTCAGCGGCTTTCAAGCTGGGATGGGCTCGAGGTGCGCGGGTTGATGGCTTTGCCGCCCTACTGCGATGATCCCAACCAAGTCCGGCCTCATTTTCGCAAGCTGCGCGAGCTGCTCCGGGAACTGCGGGAGCGGAGTGCTACTCCCGAGAACCTGTCTGAGCTTTCCATGGGGATGAGCCACGACTTCGAGGCGGCCATCGAGGAAGGGGCCACCATGGTCAGGATTGGTACTGCCCTCTTCGGGACGAGGCCTCTTTCCTAGCTGTCCTTTGTTGGCGCTGCACCTCGGCAAGAGCGATCGCCCCCGCGGTGGCCGCATTCAGGGACTGGATCGGGCCGCCGGCGGGGATGTGGACCAGCAGGTCACAATGCTTGCGCACCAGGGGTCGGAGTCCTTTCTGTTCGTTTCCCACCACCAGTGTCAGCGGCACGGTAAGGTCCGTATCATAAAGGTCCCGGGTGTCGGCAAGGTCCAAGCCGACGATCCAGAGCCCGCTCTCCTTCAGCCGCTCCAGGCTCTGAGCGAGATTGACGACCTGGATGACGGGAAGATGAGCGACTCCTCCGGAGGCGATCTTGATGACCGTGCTGCTGATCCCTGCCGCCCGGTCTTTGGTCAGAATCATCCCGGCGGCTCCGAGGAAGCAGGCGCTCCGAATGAGGGCCCCCAGGTTTTGCGGATCCTGCACGGAATCCAGTGCCAGCAACGGTTGCCGTTGTTCGGAGGGGCGCTGGAGAAAGGTTTCGAGCGGGGTGTAGAGAAATTGCGGGGTCCGCAGTGCCATCCCCTGGTGGTGGGCATGTCCAACCAGCTTCGACAGTGCCTCGAAGGTTTCCCGGCGAACCGTCACGCCTCGTCCGCCTGCCATGGCCGCAAGTTCCGTTGTGCGCTGGTCGTTCCGCGCCAGGAGCAGTTCATTGGGGAGAGAACCGGTGCTGCCAAGGGCTTCCTTAACCGGATTGTAGCCGGTAATCCAGATGCCGCGGCTGGTGTGTGGTTTTGCTGTCATGGCGGAGGAGAGGCGGCGAGGAGCACCTCGAGATGGTGGACCTGGGCCTGGCGGCGGCAGCGAGCGGCGCGAACGATCCCGCTGAGATCGGCGGCAGCGTCCTGGAGCACGTCATTGACCACCAGGTAGTCATACCATCGGGCTTCCTGCACTTCCTTGCAGGCGGCAGTCAGGCGCGCCGTGATCTGCCGGGGCGATTCCGTGCCGCGCGCCTGGAGGCGCTCAACGAGAACATTCCAGGCGGGTGGCAGGATAAAGATGAAATGAGCCTGAGGATAGCTCTGCCGGACCTGGCGTGCGCCCTGCACGTCAATGTCCAGAAGCACATTGTCCCCCGTGGTGAGCCAGTGGTCCAGTGGTGCCCGTTCAGTCCCGTAGTATTCGCCGTGGACCTGAGCCCATTCCAGGAACCGGTTGGCCTGGATGCCTGCCTGGAAGGCCTGACGGCTGATGAAGTGGTAGTCCTTGCCGTCGGTTTCGCCGGGCCTCGAAGAGCGCGTGGTCGAGGATATGGAAAACCTTAGAGTCGGCATCTCCCGGAGCAGAGATTGCACCAGGGTGGTCTTGCCGACGCCCGAGGGGGCTGAAATCACGAATAACTGTCCCGCAGGGCCAAGGCTCGTCATCGTGCTATTCTTTTTCTGCCTTGGAAAGGTTGCCGTCTTTGGAATGACTGTCCGAAACCAGGCGTTGGGCAATGGTTTCGGCCTGGACGCCCGAAAGGATGACATGATCGCTGTCGGTGATGATGATGGCCCTGGTTCGTCGCCCCATGGTGGCGTCAACAAGCTTGTTGGCCTGTTTGGCATCTTCCTTGAGGCGTTTCATGGGTGCCGAGGCAGGTGACACGATGGCTACGATGCGGTTGACCAGAACAGTATTTCCAAATCCAATGTTCAGTAATTTTGGTTCCATGGATAACCTCACTCGGTGGTTGACAGGGCTGGCAAGCGAAAGGTGCTGATCGGCCTACCCGGTTTCGACAGGCAGTCTGAGGGAGTAACACCACCCCACTGTAACTCTGGATATGAAACAGGACAAAAACACCTGTAATGAGAGGCTCAGTCACGCAAACTCTACGAACGATCTCATGATCACCCCAATTCTGCGATGGAACGGTTTCAAAGGCAAGGATTATTAGCATTCCCATTGCCCGCCCGGGCAGGCTCAACCACCAGTCCGGCCTGAGGCTCCTGCTACTCGACGTTCTGCACCTGTTCTTTCAGTTTGCCAATTTCAGTCTTCATGGCGATCACGGTGCGGATGGTTCCCAAGTCTCCGGTCTTGCTGCCCAAAGTGTTGACTTCACGATGCATTTCCTGGGTGAGGAAATCCAGTCTGCGGCCATCGGCCTGGCCGGTGTCCCGCAGGAGGCTCTCCATCTGTTCCAGGTGGCTGTGAAGGCGCACAATTTCTTCGTTGATATTGGACCGGTCGGCCAGAAGGGCGACCTCCTGGAGTAGCCGGTTTTCATCCAGCTGGGTGTCCCCGAGAAGCTCCTGAACCCGTTGGCGAAGCCGCTCGTGGTAGTCCGCGAGGATGTCTTCCAGCTGGCCTTCGATGACATCCAGTTCGCTTCGGAGGGTTGTGATGCGGTTCAGACAGTCCTCCTGCAAGGCTGCCCCTTCCTGCGCTTTCATCTGCCGGACCTGCTGCAGGGCTTCCCTCAGCGCCTCGCTCAGCAGTGCCTTGAAGGTCTCCCGATCAATGAGTGTTTCCGAAGATTCAAAGAGATAGGGGATACGCAGGAGATGGTCCAGGGTTGGGGGACCGGTTTGCGGCAGCTGCCGGTGGAGTGCCTCGAGCTGCTCCCAGTAGAATCGGGCGTATTCCGGATTGAGCTGAGGAATCCTGGTCTCAACCGCTTTGGTCACCACCTGAACGTTGACCTCGACGCGTCCACGCCGGATGTTCTGGGAAACAAGCTTGCGGCAATCATCTTCGAACTCGATGAAATTCTTGGGCAACCTGAGTGCCATATCCAGACCGCGACTGTTCAACGTCCGGATCTCGATGATGATCGAAAACCCAGCATCCTCAATTTGACTGCGCCCGAAGGCGGTCATACTCTGGATCAAAGGCAACCTCCTGATACCTGGTAAATCGGTGAATGGGTGAATCGGTAAAACGGTGCACCGACTCAAGACATGCCGTTTCGCAACTGGTGCCGCTCCCGCTGAGGCAGGATCATGGGGGCAGGGGATATTTTGCCGGATATCGTCCGTGTCGCTGAATTCTCAATTTTTGCCGGAGCACCCATAAAAAATGCAGCAACCCCGGTTCCCGGTAATCGGGGTAGGTCCAGGGGAGAGGATGATACGCGCCTTGCTGAAAAATGAGGGTAAGATCGGCATAAATGCCGTCATGAAGGTAGATCCGGTGAGTGTAATTCTTGCCGGTCGCCAGGATGAGCCGCTCCTCACTGAGAAACCCCGGGTCAATATTGATCGATCGCTTGCCCTCGCTGGCGAGCGTGGCCTCCAACTGATTGGTGGTCAGTTTGACAGCGGGCAGGTGTTCGACCGGCACCAGGTGGAGGAAGCTACAGACCTGACGTTGGAGGTCAGCCCCCATCTCCTGCTCGTAATAGCTGGTGTAGGTGAAAGGGTGCGGTTGAGTGACAAAATCAGGGGGACCGAATTGTTCGAAGAGGATCTCCATGGCTTGGTCACGGACGGCGAAACTGCGGAACAGCAGCCCCACAATGAGTTTCGCTGGGAGGGGTTGGCGGGGAAGGCTCATGAAACGGTCAGCAGTCTTGAATTATGGCGAGAAGTTGCGCCGATGAAACGACGGCGGTTCCCACTTCACCTACCACAACGCCAGCGGCGAGATTGGCCAGCAAGGCCGCTTCTGCCGGTGACAATCCGGCAACCAGGCCAAGGGTTACGGCGGCAATGACGGTATCACCGGCACCGGTCACATCATAGACCCGCTGCGCGACCGTAGGAATGTGCACCACCGGGCCATGGCGTTGGAAGAGGCTCATGCCTTCTTTGCCCCGAGTGATCAGGACGGTTTCGCAGTTCAGCCGGGCGAGCAATGACTCACCAGCCTGAAGGAGGCTTTTTTCGTCCCGAATGGGAATTCCCGACATCCGCGAGGCTTCGTGGTGGTTGGGGGTAACCATGGTGAACGAGCGATAGAACTCAGCATGCTGCACCTTGGGATCGACCACCACCGGCAACGGTCGGCCGGCCACCAGGTCACGGATGGCATCCAGGAAGTCCCGGCTGACCACGCCTTTGGCGTAGTCCGAGACAATGATGCCGTGAAGATCAGGGAGGTTTTTGCGAAGGTAGGCCAGGATGCGCGCCCCGGTATCCGCCTGGAGGGGCGCTCGCCATTCCCGGTCAAACCGGACCACCTGCTGGTGATGAGCGATGATGCGGGTCTTGACCGTGGTCGGGCGGCCATCCTCGGAGATGAGGCCGGCAGTGGGTACCGCAATCCGGTTGAACAGCATCACCAGGGCTTGTCCTGCCGGATCCTGCCCGACGACTCCGGTGACCAGAACTCGGCCTCCAAGGCTGGCGAGATTGTGGACCACGTTGGCCGAACCGCCCAGGAGTTGCGATTCTTCACGAACCTCGACCACCGGCACCGGAGCTTCCGGGGAAATGCGGTTGACTTCGCCCCAGATAAAGTTGTCCAGCATGAGGTCGCCGACCACTAGCACCTGCCGCTCGGGAAAACGGGCGATGGCCTGCGCCAGACGCTGCTTCTGCTCTGAGGAGAGTCGCAAGGAGTTTGCCATGGGAGGTTGCGATCAATCCTGAAGCGGCTTGGCTTCGTCAATGAGCATGATGGGAATGTCGTCCCGAATCTCGTAGAGCAGGCGGCACTGATGGCAGATCAGGCCATCTTGTGATTCGTTCAGAACGATCGTCCCCTTGCACTTGGGGCAGGCCAGAATGTCGAGGAGTTCTTTACTGATGGTCATTGATTACCTCAATTTAGCCAAATGATCGGTCACCGGCGACCGACAGTTCCCGGATATTTACTCAGCGGTTCAACAGTTTGACCCTGTCGGCCGATCCCTCTTCCCGCTCCTCTTCCTCGTCCAGATCCAGCAGCTTCCGATAGGCCTCAAGGGTAGCGTGCAGCTTGGTTGCGAGCTGAATTCGATGGCGTTTCAGTTCGGCCACGTCATTATGCAGTTGGGCCAGCCGCTGATGAGCTCCCTGCAGGATCTTTTCGGCCTTCATTTCCGCTTCGGCCACAATGAGCTTCGCTTCCTTCTCCGCGTTGACCTTGAATTGCTCCGCCGCTTTCTGCGCATTGATCAGCACGGTGCGAATCGTCTTCTCCCGTTCCTTGTGCTCTTGCAGCTCCTTTTCCTGTTCCTGAAGCTTCTTTTGGAATTCGGCGTTCTCGGCCTTCAGTTGCTGGCTCTCTGCATTCAGCTCTTGGCAGAAGAGCTCGACCTCTTTCGGGTCGAGACCCATCCAGCGGGTCCGAAATCGCCTGGGCTCAATAGTGCAGGCCCCGTCGCTCATCGGCGCACCCCTTCTGAATACCTACATTACCAACCGCTGGGCGGTCTGTACCAACGATGGGACGAGAAAGCTGTCCAGGAACAGAATAGCCAGAATCACGAGCATGGGAGAGAAATCGATGCCCCCGAAAAAGATCGGAACCCGGCGACGAACAGCATACAGTACCGGTTCCGTAACATTGTAAAGAAACCGGACGATGGGATTGTAGGGATCGGGATTCACCCAGGAAAGCAGTGCCCGAGCGATGATCACCCACATGTAAAGATTGAGGACAATGTGCAGGATGTGCGCTAAGGCAACGAGCAAATTGTTGATGAGATACATTTTTCTCCCATTCCTGGCGTTTGAGAAACTGCAAAAGGACCCTGTGCGTCGTACCGACGGGACAGAAACTACTTATTTTCTTGAATCCTGTCAACTTCAACGCGAATTCACCGGGAATCTGGCTGGAGCGCCCAAAGGTTTCTTTTTGCTATCAGCGTTTGTGTGATAAGCTGATAGCGAGGAGGTGCGGAAGGGTTTGAATGCTATTCCGACAGAAGAGACGATGGTGGCCGAGACCTTCGAGAGCCTTGCGGTGCTCTGGCGGGACTCCCGGTTGCTCCTGCGGTGGGATTGTCCTTTTGTGCTGCCCCCCTGGTTGCGGGTATGGTGGGATTTTCATTCGCCTGGAATGACGCCTCTCTTGACCCGCATCAGCCGCCATGACGAGCTTCTGGGCATTGCCGCCCTGATGCGACAGGGAGACGAGGCGCTGTTCATGGGCAGCCTGGAGGTATGCGACTATTTCGACTTTGTGGTGGTACCCGGCAAGGAACCCGAGTTCCTTCGAGGGCTCACGGCAGGTCTGAGGCGGATTGGGATCTGTCGCCTGGATCTGGGGCCGGTGCGAGCGGACTCAACCGTGTGCAGGGATTTCCTGCCAATGGCCCGGAAGCTCGGCTGCACTGCGACCGCCGAACCGGTGGATGTCACCCTGGAACTGGACCTGCCATCCACCTGGGATGATTTCCTGCTCGGTCTTTCCGGCAAGGAACGCCACGAGGTCCGTCGCAAGCTCAGGCGGCTCGAAGGTGCCGGTGAGGTTGGACTGCGGGTTGTGGCAGCGAGCCGGGCCGTGGCCGGTGAAATGGATTGTTTCCTGGAACTGATGCGGCTCAGCCGACCGGACAAGGCGGCCTTTCTGACGCCGGAGCGAGCCGCTTTCTTTCGGTCCCTCGTTTCCGCTATGGCAGAGGTCGGGCTGGTCAGGCTTTTCCTGCTCGATCTCGATCATCGGCCGGCCGCGGCGGCCCTCTGTTTCGACCATGATAACACGGTGTTTCTTTATAACAGTGGCTATGACCCGTCATTTCGAAGGCTGAGCGCCGGTTTGCTCAACAAGGTCTTCAGTATCCGGGAAAGTATTGCCTGGGGCCGGAAAAGATATGACTTTCTGAAGGGTTCGGAACCGTATAAGTATCGCCTCGGAGGCCGTGAGGTGGCCCTGTATCGTTGCCGCCTCGAGCTGGCCTGAATGACTGGGCAACCCAGCCGAAACAGCTGCAGGAAAAGGCTCGAACGATGATCATGCGGCAAGCTGATTCTGCAAGCTATTGAAACGAGCAGATGGGTTTCAAGGAACAGCCGTTCACCATTGCCGTGCTCAGTATCCATTCAAGCCCCATCGGGGAGCTGGGGAAGCGGGATACCGGGGGCATGAGCGTCTACATCCGGGAACTGGCCCGAGTCTTGGGGCAACAGGGGCACCGGATCGATATCTTCACCCGTCTGCAAGACCCCCGAGGTGCGTGTCGGCTTGAGCTGTGTCAGAATGTGCGGCTGATTCAGCTGCCGGTCGGCACCCATGGCGCTATGCCGACCCTGGCGCTCTACCCCCACCTGGGGGAATTCGCCCGTCGGCTCGAACAATTCCGTGCCGCCGAAGGTCTCCACTACGACCTCATCCACAGCCATTACTGGCTGTCCGGCCAGGTGGGGCAATGGCTGCGCGAGTGGTGGCGGGTCCCTAATATGATCATGTTCCACACCCTGGGCGTTCTCAAGAACATGATGGTGAAGGAGGAGCGGGAATCAGAGCTGCGGGTGGCCAGCGAGCGGGACCTGGTTCAGACCTGTCAGCGCATCCTGGCGGCCACCGCCAGGGAAAAGGAGCATCTGAGGTGCTACTACGGTGCCCGCTCAGAGAAAATCAGGATTGTTCCCTGTGGCGTGGACCTTGATCGGTTCCATCCCATGGACAAGAAGCAGGCGCGCCAGCGACTGGGCTTTGCCGGTGATGGTGCAATCGTGCTTTTTGTTGGCCGTCTCTCGCCCATCAAAGGGGCCGACCGGCTGCTGCAGGCCATGAGTTGCCTCAAGGGTCGGAACGGGATGCGGCTGGTGGTCGTTGGGGGGGACGACGTTCAGACTCCGGCGTCGCAAAAGCTGCGGTGCCTGTCTCGGGAGCTGGGTTTGCAGGACACGGTGGAATTTGTGGGCAGGGTCGAGCACGAAAAGCTGCCGCCGTATTATTGCGCTGCCGATGTGGTGGTGTTGCCCTCCCATTACGAAAGCTTCGGCCTGGTGGCTCTGGAAGCCCTCGCCTCCGGAACACCCGTGGTCGCTACGGCAGTCGGTGCCATGGACTCGATCATTCGCCAGGGGGAATCGGGAGAAGTTGTCATCAATGGTTCGCCGCTCCTGCTGGCCGCAGCCATTGACAGGTTCCTGACCAGGCGGCTGAATGGCGGAATTTCGGCCGCTGCCATTCGGGCGACAGTGGAAGGCTTTGCTTGGAGCCGGGTCGCATCGGCGGTGGTTCGGGAATATACGGCGATGGTTGGTGAAAAGTGAAAGGTTAAAAGTGGTGACAACAAGAGCAGCTGCTGTGCTGGTGGTGGCGCCGCATCCGGACGATGCCGAGTTCGGTGTGGCGGGAACGGTGGTGCACTGGGTGCGGGAAGGGAAAACGGTGGTGTACGTGGTTTGCACCAGCGGCGAGAAGGGTACCAGTGATCGCAGCCTGCAACCCGAGCGACTGGCTCGTATCCGCGAACAGGAACAGGAGGCGGCAGCGAGGGTGCTGGGCGTCCGGGAGGTGGTTTTCCTGCGCTGCCAGGATCAGGGACTGGAAGAGACGCCAAGCTTTCGCCGGGAAATCGTGCGGCAAATCCGCATCTTTCGCCCGACCCTGGTAGTGACCGCCGACCCCTACCGGCGCTATCTCTGGCATCGCGACCATCGCGTTACGGGCCAGGTGGTGCTGGATGCCGTTTATCCCTATGCCCGGGACCACCTGGCCTATCCCGAGCTGCTCGACGAGGGCCTGGAACCGCATAGGGTGCGGGAAGTGTGGTGTTGGGCCGCCGAGGACGTGAATCATCGGACGGACATCACGGACACTTTCGAGCTCAAACTCGCGGCCCTGCGTTGCCATGAAAGCCAGCTAACAGGATTCAGCGTTGCTGACCTGGAAGAGTGGCTGCGCCAGCGCCATCGAACCATGGCCGAAGGAACTTCGTACCAACTGGCGGAGGCCTTCCACCGGATGGAGATCACCAGGTAGGGGGCAGGGAAACGCCCTTTTTGCCGGAGAGCCTGCAGCGGTCAACCGGCCGTAAGAGTCGACGGGGGCCAGCCGTTGAATTTTCACAACGCCTTGAGCGTGGCATTCGTAACCGTTCACCAGAGGTGGTTTTCAGGCAATCAGGGATGGCCGTGTCGAACTCGTGAAGGCGGCAGTCATGAGATCTGAGAGAAAGTGGAAGGGGTTCCTGCCTTGAAGGCGGCAGGTTCTTGTGACAGTGAGGATCCTCTCGGTGAATCGCTCACCATTGTCGGACTGGTTCCCAAAGCAGAGCTTTCTCCACTGGACTGCCGGTCGAACCCCTCGCTCTGCAATATTGT